>NZ_JRMW01000025.1:0-110648 GCF_000758765.1 Anaerococcus lactolyticus S7-1-13 | reverse complement strand
TGATTTGTATAAAAGCTATTAATTTTTTAGGACAATAAAAAACAACCTAGTTGGTTNNNAAAAACAACCTAGTTGGTTGTTAATTTATGGTCGGGGTGAAAGGATTCGAACCTTCGACCTCATGTTCCCAAAACACGCGCGCTACCAAGCTGCGCCACACCCCGTCATCACTGACTATTTTAATATACTATATTAAAAATCCTTTGTCAAATTTTTACTCGATTTTATTTGAAATTCTTTTTTGTTTTTAGGATTCTTTTTTTAAAAGTCTATTAGTATAATACCACATTTGCTTTATTTTGTAAAATCTATGTGTCGATTCCTTGTAAGTCAAGCTTAAAAGATTATAATGATATTAGACAGGAAGGGAGTTTTATGGATACTCTTAATGAAGTAAAAAAAATTATTAATGATTCTAATAATATAGTCTTTTTTGGAGGTGCTGGGGTTTCTACTGCTTCTGGTGTGCCTGATTTTAGGTCTGCGACTGGTCTTTATAACAGGAAGAACGATTCTAAGTATTCTCCAGAATATATGCTAAGCCATAAATTTTTCATTAACCATCCTGATGAGTTTATGACCTATTGCAAGGAAAACTTGATGCTTGATGGGATTAAGCCAAATAAGGCTCATTACGCCTTGGCAAAGCTAGAAAAGATGGGAAAGCTTAAGGCTGTGATTACTCAAAATGTTGATAGTCTTCACCAAGAGGCAGGCAGCAAAAATGTTATCGAGCTTCATGGAAATTTGAGGGATTATTATTGTGTGAACTGTCATAAGAATTTTGATCTTGCTTATGTGAAAAAATTCCCAGCCGAGGCGCATTGTGATGAGTGTGGTGGTATTGTAAGACCTGATATTGTTCTTTATGGTGAGGGACTTGATCAAGATAATATCTCTTATGCAGTTAATCTTATTGCCCAGGCTGATGTTTTGATTGTCGGTGGCACTAGCCTTGTGGTTTATCCAGCGGCTGGGCTTATAGATTTTTATAGGGGTAATAAATTAGTTTTGATTAATAAGGAGACTACTCCACGTGATGGAATAGCAGATTATGTTATTAAGGGCGATATTGCAGATATTATGGATAGGTTAGTAGGTGATTAGGTGCAAAAAAAATACGGTATTGATGAGTACGGAATATTTTTAGTTTGGATCGCTATTGTTGCGGTTGTTGTGGCTTATTTTATGAAGTCTACAGTTTTGAATGGCATTTCTTCTTTTATTGTAATTTATGCCATTTATAGGACTATGTCTACAAATATTCTTAAAAGAAGTCAAGAAAATCAAATTTTTGTTGAAAATGTTATTGATCCTGTTAAAAATATTTTCAATAAAGATAAAACCAAGCAAGGTAATTCAAGGGATGACGGTTTTGAGTATATTTCTTGTCCATCTTGTGGACAAAAGTTAAGAATTCCCAAAAATAAGGGTAAAATCAAGGTCAGATGCCCTAAATGTAAGGAAAAATTCGATGCTAAAAGCTAAACTTTTAGCATTTTTTAGTTTTTTTAGGAATATAAATTAATTTAAAATTTTTTTCATCTTGGTATTTAAATTCTTTTTATTAGGTTGTATAATTTGCATGAAAGGGGAGAAAAATATGCCAAGATTAATAGGAACTGTTGCAATGGGCCTTAGGGCACCAATTGTCAAAAAAGGTGACGATTTAGTACAAATTGTCGGTGATATTGTTGAAGAAGTAGCTAGAGAAGAAGTTAAGCTTCGTGATAAGGATGTAGTAGCCATCACTGAGTCTCTTCTTGCAAGAAGCCAAGGTAATTATGCATCAATTGAGCAAATTGCCAAGGATTTTGCAAATAAGTTTGATAATGACGAGGTTGCTATATTATTCCCAATCTTATCAAGAAACAGATTCTCAATCCTACTTAAGGCTTTTGCCCTATCAGGCAAGAAGCTTCACATTTGTTTATCTTACCCATCTGATGAGGTTGGTAACCTTGTTATGGATGAGATGGATCTTTTTAATTCTGATATTAATGCTTATACTGATGTATTAAGTCTTGAAGAATTTAGGAAGGTAGCTGGAGATTATAAGCATCTTTTCACTGAGATGGATTATCCTGAGTTTTATAGAGAAATCGCTAAGAATTCTGAAATTCATTTCTTAAATAATCCTGTAGATGCTCTTAAGTTTACAGATAATATTTTGGTTGCATCAATTCATACTAGAAATATTGTAAAAAGACAACTTGTAGAAGCTGGGGCTAAGAAGGTTTTGAAACTTGATGAAATTCTTACAGAATCTGTTGATGGTTCAGGCTTTAACCCAGACTACGGTCTATTGGGTTCAAATCTTTCTACAGGTAATGTTGTTAAGCTATTCCCAAGAAATGCTCAAGATTTTGTTAATAAGATTCAAAAGAGACTTATCGATGAAACTGGCAAACACGTTGAGGTTATGGTTTACGGAGATGGAGCTTTCAAAGATCCAGTAGGTCATATTTGGGAACTTGCAGACCCTGTTGTTTCACCAGGGTTTACTGATGGACTTACAGGTACACCATATGAACTTAAATTAAAATATGTAGCAGACAATGATTTGTCAGAACTTTCTAGCGAAGAAGCTGCAGAAGAATTTAAGAAATTAGTTAGAAATAAGGATAAAAACACTGACTCTAATAAGAGACTAGGTACTACACCTAGACAGATTACAGACCTTTTAGGTTCACTATCTGACTTGATTTCAGGCTCTGGAGATAAGGGTACACCTGTTGTTTTAATTCAAGGATACTTTGATAATTATTCAAACGACTAGGTCAAAAATAAATATTTGAAAAAAATGAACCAACTTTGGCTGGGTGACTAGCATAAAAGTTGGTTCATTGTATAATTGATACATACATTAATTGTAAATTTTATTAAGATGGAGAGTAGATTTGAAAACTGATGAATCTTTTGACCAAGGTCAGAAAAGTAACCAGCCTATTAGAAATATTGATGAACGCAATGTAAAAACTAGAGAGTACAAGTTATTCTGGATGAGCTTTGCAGCCATACTTATGGCATGTGGAACTCACTTTTTTAAATATCCAAACTCCTTTGTAATAGGAGGAGTGGAGGGGATGAGTATTATTACTTCAATGTTTGTACCCTTCAATCGACCACAGTTAACACTTTTTTATAACGTAGTGTTACTTGTAATAGGATTTTTTGTGATTGGAAAGAAATTTACAATTAGGACTGGCTATGTTGCCATCCTAAATTCCCTTACAGCCCTTGCCTTGGAGAGAGTTTTTCCAATTAACGGCTCCCTTACCGACAATAAGATGCTTGAGTTGATTTTCACTCTACTTATGTCATCAGTGGGTTCAGCTATCTTATTTAATCTTGCAGCCTCATCTGGTGGTACAGATATCATAGCGATGATTATGAAAAAATACACATCACTTGAAGTAGGTAAGTCACTTTTGGTGGTGGATTCTTTATTTACAATTGCATCTATTAAGATATTCGGCATAGAAATCGGACTTTTCTCTATTCTAGGTCTTATGATGAAGGGGATATTTGTTGACATGATTATTGGGCAAATGAATACAGCCAAACTCTTTATCATAATCACATCAAAGACTGAAGAGATTGGAAACTTTATAAAGAAAGAATTAAATAGGTCTGCGACCATAGTTGATGCTAGAGGGCTTTATAAAGGCACAAATATTTCGGTATTCTTTTGTGTGACAAGCACCTTTGAATCTGCTAAGTTTAGGTCATTTATCAAAAAAATCGACCCATACTCTTTTATTACCATCCTAAATACCTCATCAATAATTGGTAAGGGTTGGTATTCGTCAGATGATAGCCTTGATAGTGACGAGTGATTGTCTAAACCATTCCATACGGGTAAAATACTAGTAGGAAGGTGATTTGAGATGCAAAAAAATATAAAAATTTTATTAATAAGCTTTTTTACATTCATTCTGCCCTTGACTAGTTTTGCATCAAATGATCAACAAGGCAAAGATGGTCCTAATCAAAAGGCCGGAGAAAAGATAATCATAACTGAAAGCGTAGCTCCAGTTTCAAAACCTGAGGAAAACCCAAAAGATTCGGCAAAAAAAGAAGAAAATAAGGCTGATGCAAAGCCAGATCCAAATAAAAAAGACGATGTGAAGCCAGCAGATAACAAAAAAGAAGATTCAGCCTACAAGGATAGGAGGGAAGCTCCAGTAGATCCTAAGGCTCAGGCTCCTGATAAGGCTCAAAATCCAGATATGGAGAGGATAGAAAAGGTAGTTGATGACTTGGTTAGTAAGTTAGACAAAAACTCAAACCTATCCAAAGCCTTAGCTGAGATGCAGACAAGCATAAGTACTGATAATAAGGCTAGTGTTAAAGTTAAGGATGTAAGCAAAAAAACTGAGCAAGTTTTAAAAGATTATAATAAAAAAATCCAAGCTGCCACTACAGAACAGCAAAGAAAAAAACTTGAAAATGAGGCAGCTGATAAGATTAAGTCTATAAGCGAAAATAGGCCCAGCTCAATTGATCAAGAAAAACTTGATGAAGATATACCAGAGAAAAAGAAAAAAATTCTTCTTGAAGTAAAACCAGATAGGGAAGAAGATGATGCTGATGATAGGAGTCAGATTTTGGCATTAAATCCTATAGATGGAGAAGATGAGGAAGTTTTTTTCTTAGAAAATCCAATAATAATCATTGCCCTAATTTTTATAATTTCTCTAATAGTTGTAATAGGAATAGTAATTAGGAATAATGAAAAAAGAGATAAACGCAGAAAAAAGAAATAAATTTTTACAAAACAAAAGAGGCCACTTGGCCTCTAATTTTTATTATTTTTATTCAGCTTCGAACATGTCTTTGCCAACACCACAAACTGGGCATACCCAATCTTCTGGAAGATCAGCAAATTCTGTACCGGCCTCTATACCGTTATCAACATCACCTTCAGCTGGATCGTAAATGTATCCACATGCTGTACATACGTATTTCATTAAAATTGTCTCCTTTCATAATCTACTATGTTTTTATTATACCACAGATTTGAAATTTTAAACAGAATTTTTTAGAATTAGTCTAAAGAATTTGGTTTGTGATTAAAATGATAGGAAAATAAAAAAAGGGGTATTAATCCTTTAGGAGCAAGTGATGGAAATAATTAGGACGGTCATACATTCTGACCTTAAAGAATTAAAAAAATTTAGGGATGGGTTTATAGATTGCCTTAGAAAGCATTATTACGAGGAAGGTAAAATTTTTAGGCTAAGGCTAATTCTGGATGAATTAACGGCAAATTCCTATAAGCATGGCAATAAGAAAGATAAGGACAGGCTTATAGAAATTTCCATAGTCTTTGACGAAGCTTACATATTAATAAAGGTTAAAGACGAAGGTTCTGGCATTAAGTTTATGAAAGAAGCTGAAAAATTTTCTGAATCTGGTAGGGGTATTGACCTTGTAAAAAAACTATCAGATAGGGTAATTATAAATAAATCCACCATTGCTTGTCTTATACGAAATTCTTAACAACATCCTTTAGAGGATGTTTTTATTTGCCATTTATTGATAATTAATTCACATTCGGTATAATATATTGATAGAATTTGTTAGCATGAAAGAAGGATTGAATGATAAGAGAAGATGTTAGAAATGTAGCAATAATTGCCCACGTAGACCACGGAAAAACAACACTTGTAGACGGCCTACTAAAAACATCAGGTTTATTTAGAGAAAATGAAGCAGTAAAAGAAAGAGTTATGGATTCTGATACCATAGAAAAGGAAAGAGGAATCACAATTCTTGCAAAGAATACTGCCGTATCTTATAAAGACATGAAAATTAATATTATAGATACTCCTGGCCACGCCGATTTCGGTGGAGAGGTAGAAAGGGTACTAAATATGGCAGAGTCGGTTGTTCTTGTAGTAGACAGCCACGAAGGACCAATGCCACAAACTAAGTTTGTACTTAAGAAGGCTATTGAATTGGGTCTTCCTGCTATAATCTGTATCAATAAGGTAGACAGACCTGATCAAAGAATTGATGAAGTTGAAGATGAAATTATAGACTTATTTATTTCTTTGAATGCAGATGAGTCTTACCTTGAAAGTCCCTTTGTCTATGCTTCAGCAAAACAAGGTTGGGCTAGTCTTGAAAAGGGTGTAGTTAAGGAGGATATGACTGACCTTCTTGATATTATAATAGAATACACACCAGCCTTTGAAGCACCTGATACAGATGAGTTTAAGGTTTTGGTTTCAACAACAGATTATAATGACTACCTAGGCACTATTGCTATAGGCAAGGTGGAATGTGGAACTATTAGGAAAAATGCTCCAGCAGTTATTACTAATTACAACGAAAAAGACAGGTTAGTTAAATCTAAAGTCGTAACTATTTATGAATTTGATGGTCTAAATAGGGTTGAGGTTGAAGAATCTAAATTTGGTTCGATTGTAGCTATTTCTGGTATGGAAGATATTGGAATTGGTGATACTATCGGTACTGAAGCTGACCACGAACCTATTGAATTTACAAAAATTTCTGAGCCAACTCTTTCCATGACTTTTTCTGTAAATGATTCACCATTTGCAGGTCGTGATGGTAAGTATGTCACAAGTAGGCATATTAGAGATAGGCTATTTAAGGAAGCTGAAACTGATGTTTCTCTTAGGGTTGAACCAACAGAAACAACTGAAGCCTTCAAGGTTTCAGGTAGGGGCGAACTCCACCTATCAGTTCTTATAGAAAACTTAAGACGTGAAGGTTATGAATTTCAAGTTTCAAAACCAGAAGTAATGTTTAAAACTGATGAAAATGGCAAAAAGCTTGAACCAATCGAGATTGCAACTGTAGATGTCGACCAAATATATACAGGATCAGTTATAGAAAAACTCGGTCGTAGAAAGGGTGAGATGATTGATATGCACCCATCTGCTTCTGGTTATACCAGATTGATTTTTAGGATTCCTGCAAGGGGTCTTATTGGATATAGGACAGAATTTATGACCGATACCAAGGGTACAGGTATTTTAAATACCGAATTTGAAGGCTATGACAGATACAAGGGTGACCTTGAAAGAAGACCTCTAGGCAGCTTAATTGCTACAGAGAAAGGTCTTGCAACAGCCTATGGTTTAAACGCTGCCCAATCTAGGGGCCAATTATTTATCGAACCTGGTGAAGAAATCTACGAAGGTTTGGTTGTAGGTTCAAACGCTAAGGGCCTTGATATAGACGTAAATATTTGTAAAAAGAAAAAAATGACTAATACTAGGGCAAGTGGAAGCGACGATGCAATCATTCTTACACCAGCTAAAAAGATGAGTGTAGAGGAAATGATGGAATTTGTCGAAGAGGATGAATTAATTGAGATTACTCCTCATAACCTAAGGATTAGAAAGAAAATCCTAGATGCCCAAAAGAGGTATAAGTCTAAAAAATAGGAGTGGCTATGGAAAATAAGTTTGAGAGAAGGATTAGTAAAATTCTAGTCTTTCTTATCATGATCTTATTTCTCTTAACTATTTCACAAAGATTCGCTAATGGATGGGTTTTAAGTCTTTGCTGGTATATTTTATTTTTAGGATCATGGATAGGAATGCTTGTTTTTTCCTTTGATGTACTTTTAAATAAAAATGCTAGGGGACTTTCCATTCTGCTTGCTGTTATAACCAGCATAGCCTTTGCATTCTTATCAATCCATGGTCTATCGGCCTTGGCTATCTTTATAAGGGTGCTTCCTAGGAAGATTGTTATAAATAACGATTTCTTCCTGGCTAATAACCAACTGATATTTTATTCAAGCTTGGTAGTTGTTTATTTTATCCAACTTTTCAATGTGATTTCTTTAAGGGATAAGAAAGAAATAGAAGAAACAGAAGAAAAAGTGGAGCTTAGTGAAGAAGAGTTAAGAAAAATTAGGGATGAAAAGCTAGACAGTATTATTGCTGAGATTGATAATAATAACAATAACGACAGTCTAAGCGATGAGGATAGGCAAATACTAAATTCTCATATCTTAAATGATGGAGAGGAAGAAGAATCGGAGATTTAATTTATGACAAAACAAAATATTTCTTTATCTGTAATCAAAAGACTTCCTAAGTATTATAGGTACCTAGAAAGCATAAATGAAAAGGGAATAATTAGGGTATCATCTAAAGAGTTATCAGACATAACAGGTCTTACAGCTAGCCAAATTAGACAAGACTTAAATCATTTTGGCTGTTTCGGTCAACAAGGCTATGGCTATAATGTAAAAGAACTTATTGATGAATTATCTAAGATTATTGGTGTTGATAAGGATTATAAAATAATTCTTGTTGGTTATGGTAACATTGGTCATGCCCTTTACCAATACAAGTCTTTTGGGGACTTGGGTTATGAATTTGAAGCTGTTTTTGATATTGAGGCAAAGACTCTTTCTGATTCCAATCTTAAGGTAAGAGATGTCAATGATTTGCCAGAATTTTTAGCTAACAATAAGATTGATATCGGTATAATTGCCACACCAAAACAAGCGGCTCAGGAAGTGGCAGATATTTTATGCAAGGGTGGAGTTAAGGGAATTTGGAACTTCTCACCTGTTGATTTAAAGGTATCTAATGGGGCTGTTATAGAATCTGTCCACCTTGATGAATCGCTATTCACTTTAACATATTTTATGAATTCCCCTGAGGATTTTATTTTTTAGATGAATGTACTTAATGTATCGAACTTAGCTAAGTCTTATCCCAATAAGGTGATATTTGATGGCCTAAGTTTCAATTTAGAAAAGGGAGATAAGGCAGGACTTGTTGGACTAAACGGTGCTGGCAAGTCTACCCTTTTTAATATTCTAACAGGTAGACTCAGGGCTGACGATGGGAAAGTTTTTATACCTCAAGATATAAAAGTGGGGTATTTAGAGCAAATCCTAAGCCTTGATTCTAATATGACCATCTATGATTATTGTTTGTCAGTTTTTGAGGGACTAATTAAGCTTGAAAGCGAAATTAGGGATCTTGAAAAAAAGATGAGCACAGAAACTGACCCTGACAAGCTAGCCGCAATTATGGATGAGTACACAAGAAAATCTGAAAGCTATCATAGTGAAAATGGCTATGCCATTGAAAGTGAACTTGAAGGAACCCTTTCTGCCATGGGTTTTGATAAGGCTGACTTTAATAAAAAGATTTCTGATTTATCTGGTGGGCAAAAGGCGAGGGTAGAACTAGCTGGGCTTTTGCTAGAAAAACCAGACTTACTCTTGCTTGATGAGCCAACCAACCACCTTGACATAAAGGCAATAAATTTCCTTGAAAATTTCATCAAAAACTACAAGGGAACTGCTATAATTATTTCCCACGACAGGTATTTTTTGGACGCTACAGTAAATAGGATGATGGTTCTTGAACATGGCAAACTGTCAACTTATTCTGGAAACTATACAGTTTTTATGGATAAGAGGAAAAAAGATAGGGAAGTCAGAATCCACCAATACAAAAGTCAGCAAAAAGAAATCGAAAGACAAGAGGAAATCATCGATAGGCTAAAAAATCTGGGCGGCTCTAAGAGAAAAAGAGGTATTTCCCAATCAAGGTCTAGGCAAAAACTCCTAGATAAGATGGAAAGAATTGAAAAACCGATAGAACTTGCCGACACCATGAACCTTAAATTCACACCAAGAATCCAATCGGGGATGGATGTCCTTAAGGTTGAAGACTTGAGAATGTCTTTTGAAGGTAGGGAAATTTTTAAAAATATTTCCTTTGATATCTATAGGAACGAAAGGGCAGCCATCATTGGAGATAATGGAGTCGGAAAGACCACCCTATTTAAGATTGTCTTAGGCGAACTCTTCCAAGATGGAGGAAAAGCCAAGATGGGTGAGTCTGTAAATGTGGGCTATTTTGACCAGGAACAAAAGTCTTTAAACCTTGAAAACACAATTTTTGATGAAATTAGAGATGCCTTTCCAATGCTAACCAACTTTGAAATCAGATCCTACCTAGCCAAATTTATGTTTTACGATACAGATGTTTTTAGGGAAATTTCTGAATTATCTGGTGGAGAAAGGGCGAGAATATCACTACTTAAACTAATGATTTCTGATTGTAATTTTATTTTGATGGATGAACCGACCAACCACTTGGACATTGATAGCAAGGAAATATTAGAAGATGCCGTTCTTGATTTTGAAGGCACACTTTTGATAATATCCCACGACAGGTATTTTCTAAATAAGGTCGCCTCAAAAATTTTGGATATGAAGTCCGATAGGATGGACCTTTACTTGGGTAACTACAATTATTACCAAGAAAAACTCAGGGAAATGAATATGACTGAGGAGGAAAAGGCCACAGTCACAAAGACTCAAATCAAGAAAGAAAGAAAAAAAGAAAAGCTTAAGAGAGATGAAATCAGGGCTATAAAGAATAAAATTAAGTCAATCGAAAAGGATATGGAAGAGATTGATAAAAAGATTAAAGATTTGACCAAAGAAAGCCTGGCAGAAGGTTTTTACGATGATCAGGCAAGGGTAGCCGAAGTTTTTAGGGAAATGAAAGACCTCGAGGATATGAGAGATGATCTTGATGAAGAATGGCTCAACCTTAATATGGAACTTGAAGAATGATTGATTAAGTTTAAAGCGGGTATTAATTACTAAGGAGATTATTATGGGAAAAATAATGAGATTTCTTTATTCTTTTATGTTAATAGTTGTAGTCCTCTTGGGGGCCTTGTTCTTGGCCTTTGGAATTGACGGCCAGGCTGTTTTTGAAGCCTTTGTCTACAATGAATATCTCTATAGGCTAGTGTCTAATGAAGCCTTTGTTCAAATATTTTTCATGGCTGTAGGCATCTTACTCATAGGCTTTGCAATAGTTTTGCTTATCGTACTTAAGCAAAATTCTAACATGGGTTTTGATGTCCTTATTGAAGATGAAAAGGGCAGTATTCTCCTTACTAGAAGATCTTTAGAGGCTGTGATTGAAAAGTCTGTAAATAAGTTTTTTGATGTAAAAATGCTAAAGGCTAAGGCTGTCATTATTGAAAACGAGAGAATAGAAGCGAAGGCTCTTGTGGATTATTATGGTGGCGAAGACCTAAAAGCTCTTGCAGAAAAAATGAGGGAAGAAATAAGTAAAAATCTTAAAGATTTTACAGGATTAGACGATATAAGGCTTGATTTAAAGCTAGATAAGAAAGAAATAGAAGTAAGACGCAATGGAAGATATTAAGAAAAGCAAAGACCCTAGCATGGTAGATGTGGAGATGAGAAAACTTGATATTAGGGAAAAGAACAAGGCAACTCTTCTTAAATTCTATCGAACCAATAAGGGCAAGGTAAACTCACTTATTATTAGCTTTTTAACTTTGGTGTGCCTATTTAACTTTGGTTTTTTCAAAACCTTGGGCATATGGGTGGTCATGATTATTGGCTATTTAGTAGGAGCTTATTTTGATAAAGATGTAAGAGTGCTTCAAGTAATTAGGAAAATTTTAAATTAAGGAGTAGGCAATGACAGAAAATTTAAATAAAGAAGAAATGACAAAAGACCTTAACGATGGTAGAGAATTAGGATATGAAGAATCTAAATTGATAATCCAAGATAAGGTTGTGGCAAAAATCGCAAGAATTGCCATTAATAATGTGGACGGCATCCTTGATATGAAGGGGAACATTGCTGATTCCATCGGTTCATTTTTTGGCTCTACAGACAGGAGCACAGCTGGTGTAAATGTTGAAGTTGGACAAAAAGAAGCGAAAATCAACTTGGATGTTATAATTGAGTATGGAAAAAATGCTCGCCAGATTTTTAATGATATTCAAAAGGCAGTCAGCCAAAATGTTAAGGAAATGACTGGCCTTGATGTGGTAACTGTGAATGTGGACGTTGTTGATGTCTTAACTAGAAAAGAGTACCAAGAAAAGCAACAATCAGTTAAGGAAAATGAAAAAAAACAAAATGAGTACTAAAGCTTAGGGCCTAGTTTGGGCCCTTTTTTAAGAGGTGAGTATGAAAGAAATATTTGAAGAAAAAACAAGAAAATATTTTATCATCGGAATCTTATTAATAGGCATATTTTTTGGATTTTTCTATTTGGATAGGATTGGAGAAATTTTAGAAACTACCTATAAGGTTTTTAGGCCCATAGTTTACGGACTGGTAATTGCTTTTATAATCAATCTTCCGATGAATTTTTTTCATGATGAAATTTTTACAAAAATATTTAAGGACGATAAGCATGAAAAATTAAGGAGAAGTTTTTCTCTAATCCTTTCATGGATAATATTTTTCGCCATGGTAACTATAGTCCTTACTGTATTGATACCAGAATTATCAAGGGCTGTAGGAGTTATATCAGAAAATATCCCTGCCTTTATGAATTCCTTAATAGATTTTATAAATGGGTCAAAATTGCTTACAAATGTGAGTAAGTTTATCGTAACAAGGCTTGAAGAAATCAATATTGAAAGGATAAGTGATAGCTTCACAAAGATTCTCCAAGACTTTTTCAGACCTGATTCTGATTTTATTAATAAAACAGGATCTATAATAAATTCTGTATCTCAGGGAATCCTATCCTTATCAATAGGATTTGTTTTTTCCTTGTATGTGTCAATGAATAAGACAAAATTAAAAAATGGAGCAGCAAGACTTGTTTTTGCCAACCTTAGTGAAAAAACTGCTAGGCAAATTGTTTATGTGGCAAAACTTTCCTATGACTCCTTTGCTAGATTTTTAGAAACTAGGATTTTATCCTGCCTAGCCCTTGGAGTGGCGTGTTTTATTGGGATGTGGGTCTTAAGACTTCCATCAGCAGGAATGATATCAATCCTCATGGGTGCCTTTGATATGATTCCATATATTGGAGCCTTCTTAGCCACATCAATAGGTATAATTTTAATTTTCACCTATTCTCCAGGCAAGGCTCTTGTATTTTTGATTTTCATTTTAATCCTACAAAATGTCCAACAGCAGTTGTTTTATCCGCTGGTAATCGGTAAACACCAAGGACTTCCACCTATTTGGATTTTTGTATCGGTAATAATCGGCGGGGGACTTTTTGGAATATTCGGTATGATAGCCTTTATCCCACTAGCTACAGTCCTTTACACACTTCTAGAGGATAACACAACCAAAAAACTAAAAGAAAAATCTATTAGCGATGAAGAAATAGAAAAATTGACCAACAAAAGCTTCATTGAACTAAGAGAAGAAAGAATTGAAAATTATCAATAAAAAACTCTTCTTACTGACTTCCTGTATGTAGGATCCAGTAAGGAGAGTTTTTTTAAATGTTAAAATTTTCAAAAATCACAAGGAGGATTCCTTCTTTAACCCTGATTTCAAAATCTAATCCCTTGGTTTGGTTGGAAACGCCAAGGGCATCGTCATTTGCCATTGTGTAATCATCTAATTCGTAAAAAAGACCCTCTATGTCTAGTTTTGATTTTTCGGTGAGGGAAAAAATTGAAACATAAAAATCTTCACCCTTATATTTATAAGAAAAATCCCTATCAAGTAGGAAAATTTCCTTGCCTTTAGCCTTAAGCCTTATATCAATCCCCTTTTTTTTGTAGGAAAACATGGATTTTATATTTGAGATTGTGTGGCTTTCTCTGCCTCCAAGTCCGGCATATATTGTTATGTCCTTGTAGCCCTTTTCTATGGCAAAATCGATAGCAGCGACTGTGTCTGTAAAATCTTTTATTGGATTTAGGACAATTATATTTTTAAAGTTCGGTCTTTCTGTAGAATCAAAATCCCCAATGGCGTAGTCCGGTATAAGATTAGATTTTTTTGCATATTCAAAACCCTTGTCGGCAGTTATTAGGAGGTCTTCTGATTTTATCTCATCATAAAAACCATCAAAATCCCCACCACCTATAATAAAACATCTTTTCATGGCTCCTCCTAATTTTATTATATCATTAATGATCCATCTTCCTAACTATTTTTGCAAAAAAAGGTAGAATAGAGCTTAGAATAAGAATTAGAATAAGAGGCAATAAATGAGAGAATTAGACGTAAAATCAAAAAACTTGCTAAAAGTTGTTGTTTGTGGAATCTTGTTATATTTTGGACTCTACTATATAGGACATGTGGCTGATGCAGTTGGCAAGCTTTACCTTGTCATCCAACCCTTTATCCTTGGTGGGGCCCTAGCTTTTATAATAAGTATCCCTATGAATTTTTTTGAAAGTGAGTTTGCCCACTTCGACAAGACGGGCAAGCATAAAAAAATAATATCTACCTGTTCGCTATTATTATCTTGGATACTTGTGATAGCATCGCTTGTAATCCTTATTAACATCTTAGTCCCATCTATAGTCAAGGTGGTCTACACCTTTTCAATCAGGTGGCCAGACTTTGTTGATGAGATTTATAGGCTTTTGAAAAAATACCCAATCACAGAGCCTTTTGCTAATAAGTTTCAAAATACATTTTATGGAGTTGGTTGGTACAATGTGAGAAATGCAGTTTATACTTTTTTGCAAGGCAGGAAGGGTGATATTTTCTCAACTGCAGCCAGTCTAATGGGTTCGATTTCTAGTGGTGTTATAGGTGTCTTTACCATGTTTGTATTTTCGATTTTTATCTTAATCTACAAACGTATGTTAAAGATAAATGGAATTAGGATTTTGTATGCCCTTATGAGTGAAGAAAGGGCTGACTATATAAATAAGGTCTTTTCCTTATCCTATAACACTTTCAAAGACTATTTGTTTTCAAGGGTCATAGCAGTTATCTGCCTTTCAATTTTGACCTTTGTAGGTATGTTTGTAATGAGACTTCCAAATGCAGCTATGATTTCGATTGTGGTAGGACTTTCAGATTTGATTCCGATTTTTGGTCCGATTTTTGGTACAGCCTTTTCAACAATATTAATTTTTATCGAGTCGCCTGTTAAATCCTTGATATTTTTGGCTTATAGCCTTATAATTCAGCAAATCCAGGAGAATGTAATCTATCCTGCTATTGCTGGTAATAAGATAGGCTTGCCTGCTGTTTGGGTTATGGCATCAGTAACTATAGGCGGATCGCTCTTTGGGGTTTGGGGAATGTTGGTATCAATACCAGTTGTATCTGTTCTCTACACCCTAAGTCATGAAAAAATTCACGAGATGTTGACCGAAAAAGGCTTTGATGAACAGAAACTTTTTGCCAAGTGCGATAAGGTTTATAAGATAGAAGATATAGAGACTAACGATGAAGCTTACGAGGAGTAGGGACTTTGTTCCCGTAATAAGATCTGGAGAAAAATATTACGGTGGTCACCAGGAATGGTTAAAATATAAAGGCTTATCAAAATTTTTTAGAGATAGGTCTTGCGTTGTAACTGCCTTTACCAATTGCTTTTTCTATTTATTCAAAGAAGGAATAGTTGATTTTGACACCTACAATGAGGTCCAATACGCTTTTTATAAGAGAATCCGACCAAAGGCAAATGGGGTGCCGACTGCAAAATCCTTATTAAAAAGAATCGACATTATAAACCATAAATTGGAATTAAATTTATCCTATAGGTTACTTGAAGGAAATTTGATAAAAAGGCTTAGCCTTGACCAAATGATTTCTTTTATTAACGAAGGACTTAAAAAGGATACACCAGTTATTTTGATAAATTGGCTATCAAAAAAAGTCGATATAATGAGCCACCATGGCCTTTGCATAACAGAAATGAATGAGAAAGATGGTAGGCATGAGGTGGTTGTATCAAGTTGGGGAAGGCGACACAGTTTTTACCTCGAGGATTTTTATAAAGAGCTAAGAACTTATACGGGTTTAATATATTTTACAAAACAAAAATAGGGTAGCAAGAGCTACTCTTTTTACTTTGTTAAAAAAATGTCGTAACCTAGTGATTGCAAGGTTAAGAGCTTGACAAATAATGAACAAAGCTAAGAAAACTTGATAAAATCAATAAACATACTATAGTAATGGAGGGGCTACTTGTTATAAAAACGAGCTAGGTAATTTATAAAAATAAAGACCTGTATTTATAACAATTTATTAGAAATTATTGGCAAAGATTTATTTTTTAAATTACAAGATAACCCAAGCGAGAAAAACATAAAATAGTAAATAAAATATATGGCTAAATGCAATAGGAGGAAAGATGGATAAGTTAGAAAAAGACAAATTTGCCGAGCAGTATATGGAAAATTTGCAAAGAATTACCCTAAAGAGATTTGAAGATACTTCAAACAAAGATAGGTATGATGCTCTTTGCGATACCATAATGGGTCATATTAACAAAGACTGGAGAGAAACAAAGGCAAAAGCAAGAAAAGAAAGAAAGGCCTACTACCTTTCAGCAGAATTTTTAATTGGTAGATCACTTGGTAACAACTTGATAAATCTAGGTATCTATGAAGAAGTTAAAGACTTACTTTCAGAGCTCGGAATCGATTTCGAATCTATCGAAGATTACGAAGACGATGCAGCTCTAGGAAATGGTGGTCTAGGAAGACTTGCAGCTTGCTTTATGGATTCAGCAGCTAGCCAAAACTTAAGCCTAGTAGGTTATGGTGTAAGATATCGTGAAGGTATCTTTAAGCAAGAAATCGAAAAGGGATTTCAAGTTGAACACGGCGATAGCTGGATTAAAGATGGTGACGGTTGGTCAATCAGAGTAGACTCTGACGCAAAAATCGTTAAATTTAGGGACCAACAAGTAAAGGCTGTTCCATATGATATGCCAGTAGTTGGATTTGAAAATGGCGTAGTAAACACTCTTAGACTATGGCAATCAGAACCATTCGAAGAGTTTGACTTTGCAAAATTCAACAATTTTGAATACGATGATGCAGTAGCTGAGAAAAACAGGGCAGAAGACATAACCAGAGTTTTATATCCAAATGATATGCAAAGAGCAGGAAAGCTATTAAGACTTAAACAACAATACTTCTTCTGTTCAGCATCTATCCAAGATATGGTAGAAGTTTACAAGAGAGACTTCCCAACAGACCTCAAATTTGAACAATTTGCCAAATACCACGTTATCCAACTTAACGATACCCACCCAATTATAGCTATTCCTGAATTGATCAGAGTATTAGTTGATGAAAATGGAATCTTCTCTGATGATGCAGTTAAAATTGCATCTAAGGTATTTGCCTTCACCAACCACACAGTTTTACAAGAAGCTCTTGAAAGATGGTCAGAAGATCTAATGCAAGAAGTAAGCCCAAGATGCTTTGAAATAATCGAAGAAATCGACAAAAAACTAGTTAAAGAACTAAGTGAACAAGGTTTTAGCGATGCTCAAATTGATCCATATAGGATAGTGACAAATGGCACAGTGCATATGGCAAACCTTGCAATTTACGTAGGTTTCTCAGTAAACGGTGTGGCTGAAATTCACTCACAAATCCTAAAAGATGATACCTTCAAAGAATGGTACAGGATAAGCCCAGAGAAATTCAACAACAAAACAAATGGTATCACCCCAAGAAGATGGCTAGTTTACTCAAATAGAGAATTAACAAACTTCATCACAGAAAAACTTGGCACAGATACATGGAAAAATAACCTAGACCAATTAAAGGGACTTGAAAAATACCTAGATGATGAAAAAGTCTTAGAAGAACTATGGAACATCAAGCAAAAAAAGAAAAAACAACTTGCTAAATATATCCTAGAAAATGAAGGAATTAAGGTAGACCCAACATCAATATTCGATATTCAAATTAAGAGAATTCACGAATACAAGAGACAACACTTAAACATCCTTCACATCATCCACCTATATCACCAACTAAAGAAAAATCCAGATATGGACTTCACACCAACAACCTTTATCTTTGGTGGAAAGGCAGCTCCAGGATACTTTAGAGCTAAGGGAATGATTAAACTTGCAAACGAAGTAGCAAGAGTTGTAAATAACGACCCAGACGTAAACAAAAAGCTAAAAGTAATCTTTGTACAAAACTACAGGGTAACCTACGCTGAAAAACTCTTCCCAGCAGCAGACGTATCTGAACAAATCTCAACTGCAGGTAAGGAAGCAAGTGGTACAGGAAACATGAAATTCATGCTAAACGGTGCCCTAACACTCGGAACACTCGACGGAGCCAACGTAGAAATATTCGCAGAAGCAGGCGAAGAAAACAACTACAGATTTGGTGCTACAGTGGAAGAACTAGCAGAAATTGCAAACTCATACAATCCATTCGAATACTACAGCAAGGACGAAAACATCAAAGACGTAGTAGATTCCCTAGTAAGTGGAGAATTTAATGACAATGGTTCCTACTACTTCCTAGACATCTACAACGAATTGATCAAACCACAAGATGGCAATAGGGGAGATCAATACTACCTACTAAAAGACTTTGAATCTTATAGACAAACACATGAGAGATTAAACAAAGAATACAGAAATAAACTTGAATGGTCTAGAAAATGCTTAAAGAATATTGCAAACGCAGGATTCTTCTCATCAGACAGAACAATTGTAAACTATGCTGATGACATCTGGAAAATAGACTAAGCATAGAATGAATTCAGAAATATTATTAGGAGTGATGATTCCATTCATCGGAACTACCTTAGGTGCAGCTTGTGTATATATAATGAAAAACGAGCTGAAAGATAAGGTCCAAAAGGGCTTGTCTGGCTTTGCAGCAGGGGTCATGGTGGCAGCGTCCATCTGGTCCCTACTAATGCCAGCCATGGACATGGTCGATCTAAGACTAGGTCGCATGGCTTGGTTACCAGCTGCAGTAGGATTCATGACAGGTATAGTTTTCTTACTATTCCTAGACTCAGTCATACCCCACCAGCATATTGATTCTGAAAAACCAGAAGGTATAAAGGCGGAAAGCCTTAGAAAAACAACTATGATGGTCCTTGCAGTAATCATACATAACATCCCAGAAGGAATGGCTGTAGGCGTATCCTTCGCAGGAGTCATATACGGCAAGGGCGATCTCACAATGGCAGCCGCCATGGTCCTATCAATAGGAATCGCCATCCAAAACTTCCCAGAAGGAGCCATCATCTCTATGCCCCTTAAGGCAGTAGGAGTAAGTAAACATAAGGCCTTCGGCATGGGAGTATTTTCAGGTATAGTAGAACCGATAGCAGCAATCATCACAATTTTATTATCATCAATAATGGTACCAATCTTACCCTACCTCCTATCCTTCGCAGCAGGAGCTATGATGTATGTGGTAGTAGAAGAACTAGTCCCAGAAGCTACAGGAGAAGGCCAAAGCCACACCAACATAGGAACCATAGGCTTTTCCCTAGGTTTTGTTGTAATGATGATTTTAGATGTGATGCTTGGATAAATAAGAATGTTGTAAAATTAAAGATAACTATCGTCCCATTATTAGAAGTTCATCTAATAATCTGGGGCGATTTTTTTATTAAAATAAAAATTTTAATTAGTTTTAGAAAATGTGACTAATTTTTTTAAAATGAAAGGAAATTGAGGGCTCATAAATTTTCATAAAATATCAAATTAGAGTATAAATATAATGATTGAAACAGAGGCTTATTCCATTGGATATGTAAGAAATACAATATTATGCCTTGCTTTATCTTTGTATTATCGTATAATTAGTTTGTTCATAATTATACATTAAATTATGAACAAATATTATAGAAAGAAGGTTATGTATTTGGTAGAAAATAAAAATTTTCATTGGCCAACTTTTATACTTATGGCAAGTGTAACATTTATGGCGATTTTGTCTGAATTAGTGCCGTCTGGAATCTTGCCAGAGCTTATGACTGGTCTTGGTATATCAGAAGCACAAGCTGGTACTTTAGTTGGTTTTTATGCAATAGCCAGTGCGATTTTTGCAATTCCATTAATATCTGCAACTGTTGAATTTAGCAGGAAGAAGCTTTTGCTTGGTTTACTAATAGGCTTTGCTCTAAGTAATATCTTAGTAGGTTTTGCACCTAGTTATAGTATTGCCATTGTCGGAAGAGTTATTGGTGGAATATGTGCTGGAGTTTTGTGGCCAATGATTGCGGCTTACGGAATGAAGCTTGTTGATGATGAACATAAGGGCTTGGCCGTCGCTGTCATTATGAGTGGTACGACATTTGGTATGAGCTTAGGTCTTCCGCTTGTAACATTTATTGGTACAAATATTGGCTGGAGAGTTGAATTTTTAGCAATTGCAATTCTTATTATTTTTATTGCCCTAGGCAGTAATTTCATGTTGCCAGAAGTTTCTGGAGAAAAAAGAGTTGCGGCAAACTCACCTCTTACTCTTATCAAAAATAAAGGCGTGCTTATTATTATCTTACTTACCTTTATATCAGTAGTTACTAACTACGGAGTTTACACATATATCACAAATTTGGTTGATTCAATGAATTACAGTGGAGGAATTGGTTTTGCCCAAGTTCTTTTTGGAATTGGTTCAATCTTATCTGTTTTTATTGCAGGAAAAATTATTGATAAGCATATAAAGATACTTTGCCTTTTAATGTTAGCATCATCTTGCCTAGCCTTTATATTTTTTAGTGTCTTTTCATCAATTAGTCTTATGGTTCACTTAGGATTTATCCTATGGGGAATTGGCTTTGGAGCCTTAGTTACCTTATATCAAACAGCAGTTGCAAGACAAGTGCCACCAAACGCATCAGCAGTTGCTACGTCATTACAATCTGCAAGTTTTAATTTTTCAATAATGGTTGCAAGTTCACTAGGTGGAGCAATACTCGCAAATGGAAATATTAATAATCTACTTATCCTAATGGCTACAATCTTAGGAGCAGGTTTAGTGGTGACAATTTTATCAAAGAAGACAATGGCTTAATTATTTAAAATTTTTAGGAGGAATATATTATGAAGAAAAAATTTATTAATGCAAAAGTTTATGGTCATAAAGATGCATCTGAAATCTTAGTTGAAGATGGAAAATTTTCAAAATTTGGAAACAATCTTGGAAATGCAGATGAAGTTATCGATTTAGATGGAAAACTTGTTATTCCACCATATGTAGATGCCCACCTTCATCTTGACTACTACATGATTGGAAAAACTGATGAAGTTAAAAATGAATCAGGAACACTTTTTGAAGCAATAGATCTTTGGAATGACTTCAAAAAGGGAACAACAAAAGAAGAAATGAAGAAGAGGATTTATCAAGCGGTAGAAGATTGCCTTTCCTATGGTACTCAATATATAAGAGCTCAAACTGATTGTACTGATCCTAACCTAACAGGAATTAAGGCGGCTCTTGAAGTGCGTGATGAATTAAAAGATAAGTGTACAATCCAAGTCGTTGCCTTCCCACAAAATGGTATGTATTCATATAAAGAAGCTGGAAAAACTGGAAGGGATTTAGTTGAAGAAGCACTTAAACTTGGTTGTGAGGTTGTTGGTGGAATTCCACACAACGAATGGAGTCGTGAACTTGGAGAAAAGTCACTAAAAGAAATTGTTGCACTTGCAGTTAAATATAACAAACTTATTGATGTTCACTGTGATGAAACTGATGATGTTATGGCAAGATTTGTTGAAGTATTAAATGCAGAAGCAATGATGAATGGTATTGCTGAAAAAACAACAGCAAGTCACACTTGTTCCTTTGGTTCAGCAGATAATTCATATGCCTTTAGAATGATGGGACTATTTAGAAAATCTAAATTGAATTTTGTTTCCCTTCCAACAGAAAATGCCTTCCTACAAGGCCGTCAAGATTCATATCCAAAACGTCGTGGTATTACAAGGGTTCGTGAATTTGTAGACAACGGTGTTAATGTATGTTTCGCACAAGACTCTATAGTTGACCTTTGGTATCCAGCAGGTAATGGAAATCTAATGAATATTCTTGACAACGGAATCCATCTTGCACAATTGATGGGTGAAAAAGACTTTGAAAAAGACTTTGACCTTGTAACTTATAATGGAGCAAAGGCAATGTATCTCCAAGACGAATATGGATTTGATGAAGGAAAGCCAGCTAACTTTATAGTACTTGATGCGCCAAATGAATTTGAAGCAATAAGAAATAGGGCTGAATGTCTTTCATCAGTACGTAATGGAGAATTCTTATTCAAAAAAGCAAAGAGGGAATTTGAAGTTGCTCTTAAATTGAAATAATATTTATAAAAAAAGTTTGGGGACTGTGCAATAGCCCCAATATAGAAAAAGACGAGGAAACTAAACGACCTCGTCTTTTTATGATGTGATCTATTTATTAAAATTATATTAAATACAACGTTAGCAACTGAATTTCACTATATAATGATACAAATTTATTAAAATAAAAAATAAAATGTTGGTATTAAATATAGAATAAGGGTTTTGGAAGTTAAAAATACGAGGATAGCTAAAAAATCTATTAAATTTCATGGTTCGATAGATGAAATTAGAAAAATATAATGAGCAAAACAGATTTACATATACTACTACATCACTTTAAGTTTCAATTTAATATTTCTAGTGTAAAAAATTTGAAGAAACAGTACTATATAATATATAAATACAAATCTATTGAAGGGATTAGCTATGAATTTTTTGAATAATTTTATTACAAGTCTTATGCTTATTAGGGTTACGGATATTATTGATATTGCTATGATTGCCTTTGTTGTTTATAAGCTTTTTTCTATTCTTAAAAACACTAGGGCTGAGCAGGTTTTGAAGGGGCTCATTTTTGTTCTTATCTTTGCATCAATCGCTGATATTTTAAACTTGAATACAGTTTCTTGGGTTATGAACCAGTTTTTGACTGTGTCTCTTGTTTTTATTATCGTCGTATTCCAGCCTGAGCTTAGGACAGGTCTTGAAAGAATCGGTAGGGGCAGGTCTATCTTTTCTACTGATAAGAATAAAAAAGATGAGGATTCTATTAATGAGCTTGTCCTTGCTATGAGTTCTCTTTCTAGGCAAAAAATCGGGGCTCTTGTTGTACTTGAAAGACAGGTTGGTTTGTCCGATATTATCGAGTCTGGAACTATGCTTAATGCGGACATTTCTAGTGAGCTTTTGATTAATATTTTTATTCCTAACACTCCTCTCCACGATGGGGCGGTTATTATTAGGGAAAATACTATTACAGCTGCAGCTTGCTACCTTCCACTTTCAACTTCAAATACTATTTCTAAGGAACTTGGCACTAGGCATAGGGCTGCTATAGGTATTTCTGAAAGGTCCGATGCTGTTGTAATTATTGTTTCAGAGGAGACTGGTAATATTTCTATTGCTGAAAATGGAGTTATTAATAGGTATTTTGATGAAGATTCTTTGAGGATTCGCCTAAGGAATGAAATGTCAGAAAAGAGGGGAGAAGATGAATAAGATTTTAGATAGATTAAAAAAATATAATGCCACAAGTGATAAACAACTTCTCATCTTGTCTATAATTGTTGCGATTTTTATGTGGACCTATGTAACTACTTCTACTAATCCTTCCACCAATAGGACTTTTAGGAATATACCTATTATTATCCAAAATCAGGATAAGCTTGAGGAAAAGGGTTATACTATTGTTAGTAAGGATGATATTTCCTCTGTCAATGTAAGGTTGACAGGCTCTAGAGATAATATTGTAAGTTTAAAACCAGATGATATTCAGGCTTCTATAAATGTTATGGCATCTAGGCCTGGGATTACATCAGTTGATGTTAAGGTTGATACACCAACAGGAATTTATCTTGACTATGTTGATCCTGCAAAAATTAACCTTAATATCCAAAGGATAATTGAAAAGACTTTGCCTGTAAATATAGTCATAGCTGATAAGTTGAAGGATGGCAAGATTGTTGAGGTAAACGAGCAAAATCCAGAGCAAATTAAAATCAAGGGTCCTGAGTCACTTGTTAACCAGGTTGATAGGATTGAAGCCCACATTGATGATGCGGAATATTTAGACGGAAAAATCCATAATGTGGCTGTGAAGGCTCTTGATAAAAAAGGAGAACTTGTTGAGGGAGTTGATCTCGATAATAAGGATGTAAATCTTTCATTCTTTGTTTACGAGACTAAAAAGGTTAAGGTCAGACTTTCTGTAAGGGGTAGCATTGCCAATGGCTATGTAGAAACTCTAAGGGCAGTATCTCCAGATACTGTAGTTATCAAGGGACCAGGTCAAGTCATTAGAGATATAGATGAGATTTCAACTAGAACCTTAATTACGGGTTATATTAGGTCGTCAAAATCTGGTGAAGTTAAACTCGATTTGCCAGAAGGAGTTGAAGTATATGATGGAGATGACACTGTAACTTACAAGATAGAAATCCAAAGACTGCCATCAGCTACCAAGGATGCAGCAGAAGAAGATGAATAAGGAAGAAGTCCTTTTTAGGCTAGAAGATAAGGGCTATAAATCTTATTTGGTTGGTGGTTTTGTCAGAGATAAGCTTATGGGAAAACCTCCTTCTGATGTAGACATAGCAACCAAAGCCTTCCCTGATGAAATAAAAGAAGTTTTTAAAGATTATAAGACTCTTGATGTTGGCAAGGCTTTTGGGACCATAAAATTAGTTACAGACGATAGGGATTATGAGATTACGACCTTTAGGAAAGATTTTTCTTATAAGGATAAGAGAAGGCCTGGGTCGGTAATCTTTGCCGACACAATTGAAGAAGACCTCAAAAGGCGAGATTTTACTATAAATGCCATGGCCCTTAGCAAAGATGAATTAATTGACCCCTATGGGGGTCAAGCTGATCTAGAGGCAAAAATTATAAGGGCAGTAGGCAATCCCTATGAGAGGATAAACGAGGACTACCTAAGGGCTCTGAGGGCTGTGAGGTTTGCGGCTAATTTAGGTTTTGATATAGAAAATGATTTGAAAGAAGCTATTAGGTCAAAGGTTAAAAACCTAGCCTACATATCTGTTGAAAGGCAAACGGCTGAGATAGATAAGATTTTACTAGGACCTGACCCAGCAAGGGGGCTTAGGCTCTTGGATGAAACAGGTCTGCTTGGTGGAATTTTTCCCGAAGTTAAGGCCATGGTTGGCTTTGACCAACATTCGCCCCACCATTATTTGGATTGTTTTGACCATACTCTTAAGGTCTTGGAAGGGACTCCTCTTGATTTGACAATTAGGCTAGCGGCTCTTTTTCACGATACAGGAAAGCCTAGCACTTTTTTCCTAGATGAAAATGGGAATGGTAGATTTTTTGGCCACCAGAAGGTATCTAAGGATCTTGCAGAGGAGAGGTTAAGATATTTAAAATATTCAAAAAAATTAATTGAAGATGTTGGAGTCTTAATTGGTCGCCACATGGACTCGTCAAATCCCTATACAGAAAAATCTGTAGCAAGGCTTTTAAGAAAGATTGGTGAAGAAAATTTAAAAAGATTATTTGACTTGCAAGAGGCAGATATCCTAGCTACAGTCCATGATGACATCTCAAATATAGATAAGGGACGCAATTTATTAAAAGAAATTTTAGAGAAAAAGCCAGTGTTATCAAGGAAGGATTTGGCTATAAATGGCAGAGATTTAACAAAGATAGGCTTTGATGAAGGTCCAGACATAGGCATTATCTTAGGTGAAATTGAGAGAGAAGTTTTTGATGGAACTTTGTTAAATGATAGGCAGACCTTGCTTAATGAGGCGAGGATTATAGGTTCAAAGCTTGATAGTAAGGCTTATGAGTAGTATATTATTTCAATGAGTAGAAAAGTACACGGAGGATTAAATGACAGAATTAAAATCACACGAAAACAATATAGCAAAGTTTGAATTTAACGTTAGCTATGATGACTTTAAGAAGGCAACTGACACAGTATATAAGAAAAACAAAAAGAGATATAGAATAGATGGTTTTAGACCAGGTCATGTTCCAAGAAGAGTTCTTGAAAAAATGTATGGCCCAGAAATTTTCTACGATGATGCTATCCAAATAGTATTCCCAGAGCCATATGAAAAGGCAGTAGAAGAATTAGGTCTTGAAGTAATAGACCAACCATCTGTTGACCTTGACGATATCGAAGAAGGTAAGGATATTACTTTCAAGGTAGAAGTAGAAACTAAACCACACCCAGTTTTAGGCGACTACAATGACCTTGTAATCGAAGAAGTTTCAGAAGAAGTTACTGATGAAGATGTTAAAGCAGAACTTGATAGACAATTAGAAGAAAATGCAAGACTTGTTGAAATCACAGATAGACCTGTTAAAAAAGATGATAAGGTAAATATCGACTTTGACGGCTACCTTGATGGAGAAAGATTCGAAGGCGGCAAGGCTGAAAAATATGACCTTGTAATTGGTTCAAACACTTTCATCAATGGCTTTGAAGATCAAATCATAGGCCACAATGTTGGTGATAAATTTGACGTTAATGTAACTTTCCCAGAAGATTATCAAGCTAAAGAGTTCCAAGGCAAAGATGCTAAATTTGTTGTTGAAATTAATTCTATCACAGAAAAACAACTTCCAGAACTTGACGATGAATTTGCAAAAGATATTTCAGAATACGACACACTTGATGAGCTTAAAAACTCTCTAAAAGAAAAATTAGCTGAAGATAAAAAAGCTTATGCTCAAAATGCAAGAGAAAACCAAGCTGTAGCTGCCCTAGTAGAAAAATCTGAAGTGACAGCTCCTGCTAGCATGGTTGATAAAGAAATCGACTATGAAATGCAAAACCTTGATCAAAGACTTCAAGGCATGGGACTAAGCCTAAGCCAATATATCGAGCTTACAAAGATGGATATGGCACAAATCCGTGGCCAATATAAAGAGCAAGCTAGTGCTAGGGTTAAGGCCAACCTTGTAATTGATGAAGTAGTTTTAAAAGAAAACATCGAAGTTACTGATGAAGAAAAAGAAAAAGAACTACAAGAAACTGCTAAAAATTATGGCGTAGAAGACCTTGAAAAATTCAAAGAAATCTTCGCTAAGAATGTATCAGATGATACCCTTGTAGAAAATATTAAGAGAAGAAAAGCTGTAGAACTTCTTGCTTCAAAGGCAAAGGCTCTTCCTCACGAAGAATACCACAAGGTAGTTGAGAAAGAAGCTAAAAAAGAGACCAAAGCTAAAAAAGAAGAAAAGAAAGAAGACTAATAGCTATTCTTAGCAGTTTCCAGGGGAATAACCCAGAAAGGAGACACAGTGTTAGCTAAAAATTATTTAGTACCAACTGTCATTGAGCAAACAAATAGGGGCGAAAGAGCCTATGATATATATTCAAGACTTCTAAAGGATAGGATAATTTTCCTATCTGGAGAAGTGCGTGATGAAGTGAGCGATATAATAATCGCCCAACTTCTTTTCCTTGAAAGTGAAGACCCAAATAAGGATATACATTTTTATATCAATTCCCCAGGTGGAGTTGTGACAAGTGGTCTTGCCATCTATGACACAATGAATTATATAAAACCAGATGTATCTACAATTTGTATTGGCCAAGCAGCATCAATGGGGGCTGTATTATTATCATCAGGAGCCAAAGGCAAGAGATTTTCCCTACCAAACTCCAATATAATGATCCACCAACCATCAGGTGGGGCCCAAGGTCAAGCATCAGACATAGTTATCCAAGCTGAGCAAATCCTAAAAATAAAGGCTAACCTTAATAGGATTTTGTCAGAAAATACTGGCAAAGACTTAGCGACTATTGAAAAAGATACAGACAGAGATTTCGCGATGACAGCAGAAGAGGCCCTAAAATACGGCCTAATTGATAAAGTAATAGAAAGTAATAAGTAAAATGGCTAATAAGGAAAAAAGTACGGTAAGATGTTCTTTTTGTGGTAAGGATGCCAGCCAGGTCAAGAGGATAATAGCAGGGGCAGATGGTTATATTTGCAATGAATGTGTTGAGCTTTGCTCTGATATTATCAAAGAAGAAAAGGGTGGCGATAATGGATTTGATTTTGATTTTAAATTATCAAAACCAAAAGATATTAAGGCCTACCTTGACTCTTATGTAATTGGTCAAGAAGATGCAAAGAAGACCCTATCTGTGGCAGTCTATAACCACTACAAAAGAATTACTAGCAACGAAGACGATTCAGAAGTTGAATTACAAAAATCAAATATTTTAATGCTTGGACCAACAGGATCAGGTAAGACTCTTCTTGCTCAAACCCTTGCCAGAAAGCTTAATGTTCCATTTGCCATTGCAGATGCTACAAGCCTTACCGAAGCAGGTTATGTGGGTGAGGATGTAGAAAATATTATCTTAAAATTAGTCCAAGCAGCTGACTATGACATTGAAGCAGCAGAACTTGGTATAATCTATGTTGATGAGATAGATAAGATTACTAGAAAGAGTGAAAATCCATCTATAACCCGCGATGTAAGCGGGGAAGGCGTCCAACAAGCCCTTCTTAAATTAATAGAGGGAACTGAGGCCAATGTTCCACCTCAGGGTGGAAGAAAGCACCCATCTCAAGAATATATTAGGGTAGATACTACAAATATTTTATTTATTCTGGGTGGTGCCTTTGAAGGCATCGGCAATATCATAAACCAAAGACAAATGGATAAGACCATTGGTTTTGGGGCAGATATTACAAAGAGAGAAAAAACTGACCTATCCATGGTAAATACAGACGACTTGTTAAAATTCGGTTTGATACCAGAATTTATAGGCAGGGTTCCGATTATAGTTAGTCTTGATGCTCTTGACGAAGAGGCTCTTGTAAGAATTTTGAAGGAGCCAAAAAACTCCCTAATTAAACAATATCAAAAGCTTTTTGACCTTGATGATGTAAAGCTAAGTTTTAATGACGATGCAATTTCAGAGATAGCAAAAAAAGCCTATGATCAAAAGACAGGTGCTAGGGGTCTAAGGACAATTATTGAAAATCTCCTTTTGGATGTGATGTATGAAATCCCATCAAGAGATGAAATCAAAGAAGTAATTGTAACTAAAGAATCTATTGATGACCATAGTAAACTAGAATATAAAAAGAAATAAAGATACAAAGGGGGAATGCTAGTCATTTCCCTTTTTATAACTAAGAGAGGCAAACATGAAAGAAGTTTATAAAATAAGTGAAGTAAATCTCCCCCTAATACCTCTGAGAGGATATTGGGTCATGCCTACTACTATGCTCAATTTTGACTCATCAAGATCTATATCAAAAAATGCTGTGGAAAATGCAAAACTTAACAATGAAGAGTTGTTTTTGGTAAACCAGCTTGATATTTTTGATGACAATCCAAAAATGGATGGTCTTCATGAGATAGGCATAGTTGCAGAAATCAAGGAAACTTTTCCTTTGCCAAATGGAGATGTGAGAGTTTTTGTTCAGGCAACAGGCCTTGGAAAAATTAAAAATCTCCATGTAGCAGAAGGTTTCTTGAGAGCTGAGGTTGAAAAATACGAATATATAGAAGAAAATGAAGAAAAAACTGATATCCTAGAAGCCCTTCGCAAACTTTTGGTAAGTGAATTTAGGGATTTTGCCATGATTAATGATGATATCCCTGACGAAATCGCCTATGGCATGACTGAAATAGAAAATTACCACAGGCTAGTGGACCTAATCACCTATCATCTCGATCTTGCACCAAAGGAATATTATCAAATCCTTTCAACCTTTAACGCCAAGGAGAGGATGGAGCTTGTTCATAGGATTATAAATAAGGAAATAGAACTTAAAAATTTAGGAACAGAAATAGAGCTTGCTGTTACAGAAAATATCAACCAGTCCCAGAAGGAATACTACCTAAGGGAAAAGATGGATGTTTTGAAGAAGGAACTTGCATCTACTACTGGTCAAGCAGAAAACGAAGTTGATGAATTAAGGTCCAAGATAAAAAAGATTAAGTTTGACAAACAAGCGAGAAAATCGCTTGAAAAAGACCTTGATAGGCTAGATCTAATCCCAGAAATGAGTCCTGATTATGGGGTTTTGTCATCATACCTAGACTTCGTAGTTGGCCTTCCTTGGAGCAAAAAATCTAAGGAAAGTCTTGATATCAAAAAGGCTTCTGAAATTCTTGATGAGGACCATTACGGTCTTAAAGATGTCAAGGAAAGAATCCTTGAGTCAATAGCAGTTAAGATAAAAAATAAGTCTGTAAGAGGGTCTATAATTTGTTTAGTCGGTCCTCCAGGGGTGGGAAAGACCTCTATTGCTAAGTCTGTTGCTCGCGCCCTAAATCGTGAGTTTGTTTCAATGAGACTTGGTGGGGTGACTGATGAATCTGAGATTCGTGGTCACAGGAGAACCTATGTTGGTGCCATGGCAGGTCGTGTCATTGCCAATATCAATAGAATTGGAGTTAAAAACCCAGTTTTCCTCTTAGATGAGATTGACAAACTAGGATCAGACTTTAGGGGAGATCCATCAAGTGCATTGCTTGAAGTCCTAGATCCAGAGCAAAATGATAAATTTATTGACCGTTATTTGGATATACCATTTGATTTGTCGGATGTATTTTTCCTAACTACAGCCAATGACATCAACGCCATTCCAGATGCGCTTTTTGATAGGCTAGAAGTGATTGAATTATCTGGCTATACCCTAAGTGAAAAGCTAAATATTGCCAAAAAATATTTGATTAAAAAGCAGATGGCAAATACAGGTTTGAAGGAAGATGAATTTTCAATTTCAGATAAGGTTATAGAAAGAGTGATAAAGGCATACACTCGTGAAGCAGGTGTGAGGGAGCTTGAAAGGCTAATCGGCAAGATTTGCCGTCGCTCCGTCAAGGAAATCCTTGAGGGCAAGAAAACCATCAGGGTGACTATGCAAAACTATACCAAGTTTTTGGGTCGTGAGAGATTTATTGATGATCATATCCTAAAAGAAGAGAAGGTGGGAGTTGTAAATGGTCTTGCTTGGACATCTGTTGGTGGAACTATGCTTACAGTTGAAGCTAACGTCATGGAAGGTAAGGGCAATGTAGAATTTACTGGTTCTCTTGGCGATGTCATGAAAGAATCTGGACAGGCAGCTCTTGTCTATATAAGGTCAAATGCAGGTAAACTTGGTATTAAGGGTAAGTTTTACGAAGATAAGGATATCCATGTCCATGTTCCAGAAGGGGCAACTCCTAAGGACGGCCCGTCTGCAGGTATAACTATGACCACAGCCATTGCTTCAGCCCTTACAGGCAGGAAGGTTAAAAATAATCTCGCCATGACAGGTGAAGTCACAATCACAGGTGATGTTTTAGCTATTGGTGGCCTAAAGGAAAAGGCCCTTGCAGCCTACGCTTATGGCATTAAAAACGTGATAATTCCAAAGGATAACGAGCGTGATACAGAAGACATTGACAAGGAAATTAGGGATAAGATTAACTTTATTCCAGTATCAAATGTGTCAGAAGTTATAGAAAGAGCTCTCATATGAAAATTAAAAATATAGAACTTGAACAGGTGGCAGGTTTTAAGGCCCAGTGGCCAAAAGATGCCTTGCCTGAGATTGCATTTGTAGGTAGGTCTAACGTCGGCAAGTCTTCTTTTATAAATTCATTTTCAAATAGGAAGGCCATTGCCAAGATTTCTTCCAAACCGGGTAAGACCAGGACTATAAATTTTTATAGGGCAAATGATACTTTTAGGCTAGTAGACCTACCTGGCTATGGTTTTGCCAAGGTATCAAAGGCAGAAAAGGCCAAGTGGGATAAACTAATCAACGAATACCTCCACGACAGGGAAAACCTCAAGGAAGTATTTTTGATAGTAGATATCCGCCACGAGCCAACAGCCCTAGATAAGCAAATGTATGAGTGGATTATTGATTCTGGTTATATGGGTTTTGTAATCGCAACCAAGTTTGACAAAATCTCTAAGGGCCAAATCCAAAAACACATCAAGCAAATAAAAAAGAAACTAGAAATAGAAGACGAAGGCCTAATCTTCGCCTACTCCTCAGAGACCAAACACAACAAGGACGTCCTAGAAGAGCAGGTTGAAGTGATAATAAATGCATAAAATTGCAAGCAAAAAGTAGGTGAAAATCCACCTACTTTTTTGATGTTGATTTATTTGGCAGAAAGTGTGAATTCTGCGATTTTTTCGTAATTTCCGTCTGTTAGTTTGCCTGAAGTTTCATTTATTTTTGATCTTGATAGGGTGAAGGTGATTTCTCTGCCGTCTTTGATTTCATCTAGGCTTAGGTCTGAGAAGTCGTTGTTATAGAGGAAAGTAGCTATGCCGTGATCAACTGTTCTTATGTCAAGCTCTATTTTTTTGCCGTCCTTGTCAAGGCCTTCAAGTTGGTAGTCATAGTCTGCATCAAGGCCTTCAATGATAGCGGTCATGGTGATTGGGTTTACTTTCATTAATTTAATATTTGATCCATTTTCAAGTTCGTAGTCTTGGGCTAAGACTTTATTTTCTTCATTAACAAGATTTGAAGAAGCCTTGATAGATACGATATCACTCTTTGTTCCCTGTAGGAAGTAGAGGTCTACATCAGCATTTTCTAGGCTAGGAAAGTTCTTGTCAAAGTTAATCATGGTTGATGTTGTATAAGTTTCGCCGTCTTCATTATCAGCTGCTGAACCAGATTCGCCAAGGGCCTTATAGGTTTCGCCGTTGATTACAACCTTATAAATACTTGCTTCTCTTGTAGAAAATGCCATACCATTTACTTTGTTACTTGTATCTCTGAGGACGTTTAGGAAAATATGATTATCTTCAATGGCAAGATTATTAAGGATAAAGGAGTCTTCGCCAATGGTGATTGGCTTATTAAGCTCAGTTACATATTTGTAGGAGTCCGGGCTTGCTCCGAAGGTTTCCATGAAGGATACTTTGACATCTGTTGTAAATTTAGAAACTTCAGCCCTTACTGGTGGGACGGTAAGTCCTAGTGCAAGCAAGAGGGCTGCTGCAACTGCCATATATTTTTTATTTGATTTTTTCTTATAAGTTTTTGCTGTCATATATAATTTCTCCCTTTCTATATCATTTAATTCAAATTCGTTAGTTTCAAAGTCTAGGTCGTTTATCTTATCATAAACATTTTTCATTTTGGATTTCCTCCTTGATTTTTTTCTTGCCCCTGGCTACCCTGTTGTAAAGTCCTGCCTTTGATATGTCGTAGACCTTAGCCAAATCATCGTAGGAATAGCCTTCTAAAAATAATTTCCTAAAAATTTCTCGGTCTTTTTCGTCAAGGACCTTCAAAATTTCTTCTGTTTCGTCAATACTTATGTCATCATCAGTTGATAAGTAAGGAGAAACTTCGTCCAAATCTACACTCTTGTGCCTGATTTCCTTTCTTAGGGCATCTATAGCTTTATACCTTGCCACACCAGCGCACCAGTTTTTAAAAGAAGACCTTGCAGGATCAAAGGAGTCTATATTATCCCAAACTGCGAGCACGCTATCGTTTAGGACCTCCATCCTGACATTTTCATTAAAGGTAAGAACCTTATAGATAGATGCCTTCATAACCGGGCCATAGGAGTCGATAAAGGCTCTAAGGGATTTTTCATCTCTATTTTTTATGCCTTGTATTATTTTTTCTTCATTCATATGCCCTCCTTCACCTATGTATTCGTAGAGAGTCCTAACTTTCTATCAAATAAAAAAAATAATTATAAATATGCGTTATTACGACCCAAGACCTAACCTGTGTGCATAAATAATTTATTAGATAATTATTTATAAATATTGCTTCAATTGGCTAGCTTAGGTGCTCGCAAAGGTTTCATATCTTTGATATCATACTGGTGAAACAGAATACATAAAGGAGAGTGTATGAAAAAAATAAAACATTAGCATTATTGCTTTCAATATCTATGCTTTTATCAGCTTGTGGTGGAACAAAAACTGATAATAAGGCAGGATATGGCAAAGATTCTACAGTCGGTGAAACTACAGGTGAGGGTACAGCAAAGGGTCACAATGGTGATCTTAAGGCAGTTGTAACTTTTGATGGAGATAAGATTGCTAAAATCGATCTTACTCATGAAGAAACAAAAGGTCTAGGCGATGAGGCAGCTGATAAGCTTGTTGACGAAATTATTGCAAATAATTCTGTGAATGTTGAGACAGTTTCAGGTGCAACAGTTACATCTACCGCTGTTATAGAAGCAGTTAAGGCTGCCATCCAAGCTAGTGGTAGGGATGTAAAGAATTTTGAAGCTAAAAGCGAAGCTAAAAAAGGTGAGACAGTTGAAAAAGAAACTGATGTAGTTGTAATTGGTGGTGGTGCAGGTTTTGCTGCAGCTGTTAGTGCCAAGGAAGCAGGAGCAAATGTAATCCTAGTTGAAAAACTTGCAACAGTTGGTGGTAATACTCTAATTTCAGGTGGAGAATGTGCTGCTCCAGATAATGACCTCCAAAAAGAAGAAGGCATCAAGGATAGCAAGGAACTTTTTGCTAAAGATGTAGAAGAAGCAGGTGGAAATCCAGAACTTATCAAAGTGCTTGCTGATAAGGCCACAGAAGATGCTTATTGGCTAAGAGATGACATCGGAGTTAAGTGGTTAGATTCACTAATGTTCTTTGGTGGTCACTCTGTAAAAAGATCTCTAATTCCTGCAGATCACACAGGTAACGAACTAATCAAAAACTACCTAAAGAAAGCAGAAGAATTAGGAATAGAAGTAATCAAAGAAGCTGATGTAAAAGAAATCTTATCAAAAGATGGAAAAGTTTGTGGTATCAAGGCAGAAACCAAAGAAGGAGACCTAGTTGTAAACGCTAAGTCAGTTGTAGTTGCATCAGGTGGTTTTGGTGCCAATGCTAAAATGTGCTACGAATATGATAAGGAAATCGACGAACACGTCCTATCAACAAACTCACCAGGAGCTACAGGGGATGGTATCCTAATGGCAGAAAAACTTGGTGCTGATACAGTTGATATGGATAAAATCCAACTTTACCCAGTATGTGACGTTGAAACAGGAAAACTTCTTTACTGTGGAGACACCAGACTTGTTGGTGGCGCCCTTCTTGTAAACAAAGAAGGTAAGAGATTTGTAGAAGAATTGGGCACAAGAAGAGAAATCTCAATGGCAATCAAAAAGCAGACAGACTATGTTGGCTACCTACTTTGGGATGAAACATCAAACGAAAAAACAGGCACTATGAAATCAAATCCAGAAGAAGCAAAATCTTTATTTGATAGGGGCCTAATGGTTAAGGCTAACACTCTTGAAGAATTAGCTGACCACTTTGGAATCGACAAGGATGCCCTTCTTGAAACAGTTAAGACTTTCAATGAAAACTCTGCAAAGAAAGAAGACCCAGAATTTAACCTAAGAATGCTAGGCTGGCAAGTAAAAGATGCTCCATTCTACATGATGAAGGTAGACCCAGCAGTTCACCACACCATGGGTGGTCTAAAAATTAATACAGAAGCTCAGGTATTAAACAAAGACGGCAAGTGGATTGAGGGACTTTATGCAGCAGGCGAAGTTACAGGTGGCATCCATGGTTCAAACAGACTTGGATCAGTAGCTATGGCTGACATCACTGTATTCGGAAAAATAGCTGGTGAAAACGCAGCAGCAAACGCTAAAAAATAATATATAATATTTAAAATAGCTCTTCGGAGCTATTTTTTATTTAATTAATAAGATTGCTAATAATTGTTTAACTTTAGTTGCTTTACGGTATATATAAGATAGCGAAAAAATATAAAAGCTTTAATCAAAAGCTAGGAGAATTTATGATACAAACTGAAATAAAAAACAAGATAGGAATAATTTATTTAGATAGGCCTCAGGCCCTAAATGCCCTAAACCGACAAATGATAGGAAAAATCGAAGAAACTTTGAAATCTTGGGAAAAGGACTCGGAGATCAAGGCTATTTTATTTGACTCAAAATCAGAACGAGGATTTTGTGCAGGGGGAGACCTTAAGGAAATATATGTAGATTATCTTAAAAATGATGAGGCTAAGGATAAGGACATATTTTTCAAAGAAGAGTTTGCCCTTGATAAATATATAATGACCTACCCAAAACCAATCATTAGCCATTGGTTTGAGGTTACCATGGGTGGGGGAATAGGTCTTACCATCCATTCTGACCTAATAATAGCAGATGAAACTGTGAATTGGGCCATGCCAGAAACAAGTCTTGGCTTTGTTCCAGACGTGGGAGTAGGATATTTCATATCAAAATTACCGCAAGCTATGGGTCAATATGTGGGCTTACTTGGGGCAAGGCTTTATCCAGATGACCTTCTAAGCTATGGATTTTGTCATATGCTGATTGATTCAAAAGACTATGGCGAACTTGTTAATAGGCTTATGGATATGGACGCAGATTCAGAAAATTTGATAGAGGATTTTAAGGAAAAAGTCCTAGATTTGAACCAGCTTCCAAAAGAAACAAAGAATACCAAAAATTTAGAAGAAATAGAAAAGCACTTCTCAAAAGATGGGGTAGAAGAAATCAAAAATAGTCTAGAAGCAAGTGATTCTGATTTTGCAAAAGAAAGTCTGGCTATATTAAATAATAGAGATCCTTTTATGTTAGAAGTCCAATTCAAAAAATATTTCCTAGGCAAAAAGCTGACAAAGCAAGAAACTATTGACTTAGATTTAGAAATTATTAAATACGGTCGAAAAACAGGTGCTCTTGAAGAAGGCATTAGGTCAGTTCTGATAGATAAGGACAAAAATCCAACCTGGCCAACAAAAAGTCTCGAAGATGTGGACCACGAAGAGGTTGATAGGCTTTTAGGGATCAAATAGGAGAGAAATCCTACTTGGAATAAATAAGGATTAAAAATTATAAGCCATATATTTAAGGGCCAAAGCTAGCTTGTTTATGGGCTCACAGGCCCTAGTGTAAGCTAATGGAAATTTGGTCAATAAATTATATAATATTTCTGAGGTGATTAGATGAATATAGGAATTTTAGTAGCAGTTGAATTTGATGCTTTTTATAACATCTACAAAGAACCAATCGAAAGGTACAAGCATGGTAGCTTTGAAGTTTTGAAATACCATATCCATGGCAAGGATGTCTTTGTTTGCCCTTCAAGTGCAGGGCAAATTCGTGCTGCAATTGCTATGACCCTTCTACTTGATGTTTATAAGTGCACTACCATTATAAATTATGGGGTTGTGGGCGCTTTAAATGATCGCAAGGTGGAAGAGCTTACTGTTGTGGAAAGTGTGAGCCATTACGAATGGGACACATCTGATGTAGATGACGTAGCAAAAGGCCAATACGAGATTTTTGATGATGTTGCTATGAAAACTACGGGCAAGCTTGTAGATTTGGCAATGAAGATTGACCCACACTTGGAAAAAGTTAAGCTTGCTTCAGGTGATAAATTTATAGCAGGTCTTGATGCAAAAAGCAAGCTAGCCAAGGAGTGGTCTTGCGATATTGTCGACATGGAAGGAGCTGCTATTGCCCTAGCCTGTCACTTGTATGGGGCAGATTTCCTCATGATAAAGGCAGTATCAGATGCACTAACTGAAGGTGGAGCAGAGTTTTATGCAAATTTTGAACGTGCGTCAAAAGTCGCAGTTGGGATAATTGATGATATCATCAAAGCTCTTTAATTTTTGCTCTAGGGATAAAATTCATTTATAAAGTGAATAAATTTGGGCTTTTAAAGAGGAAAATATCTGTAAAATGATTTGGGAATTGAAAATATAAAGATTTTTAATAAAAATTGTCAAGCAAAAAGCAAGGCGCAAACCTTGCTTTTTAAATTTCTTAGATTTCTGCTGAGTTTTCCCAAAGACCGTGGATGTTGCAATAAGAAAGTGCGTAAACTTCGCCGCCCTTGTCTGTTTTAATTCTTGCTTCAACACATGGTTGGGTGAAGATTTCTTCTTCGCCGTGAGCCTTAAATTCATAAGAACCAACTTCGATTGGGAATTTTGCTCCTTCTGGTTTGAAGAATACTTTGATCCATGCGATGTGGTGTTCAAATGTGTTTGGGTGAGCAACTTCTTCACCAACGTTAGCCTTGATGTGAACAAGACCATCTTCTTTGGTGATGTGGATTACTGGAACGTGTTTTTCAGCTTTCCAATCAGCAGTTTGAATTGTTTCTGTTAGTTTCATATTATTCCTCCATATATTATAGTCTACATTAAATAATATACCCTAGCTGATGATTTATAAACACTTATTTTTCAACAAAGTTACTTTAACAAATTACTATATTGCAAATAATTCTTCTTAAAATATAATTAAATAAAGGAGCAACTATGGATAGGTTAAAAGAATTAAAAGAAGCAAGAGAAGCCGTAGACCAAGTTATTGTAAGGATAGATGCAGGAATCAAGCAATTAGAGTCAGCATCATCTTGGGGCATCCTAGATATTTTAGGAGGAGGCTTAATTTCAAGCCTTGTTAAAAGAAACAAGATAGGAGAGGCAAATCGTAGCCTAGAAGAAATATCGTCTAGTCTTAAATCATTGAATAAAGAACTAAGTGATGTTGATATAAGCTTGCCAGATACCATACCAGATAGTTTCTCAGACGAGTTATTTGACATGGTTTTTGACAATATCTTCACCGACATAAGAGTCCAAGGAGAAATAAAAGAAAACTTAGTTGCCTTAAAAGAATTAAGATACGCCATAGTAGGTCTAGGTGAGAAGCTCGAAAAAGAAATAAGAGAATTGGAAGCGAAAAATTAAGGAGTAGGAAAAAATGGACGTATTATTAGTGGTTGATTTGCAAAATGACTTTGTAGACGGTGCCCTTGGTAATGAGGGCAATGAGAAGATAGTCAGTCCGATTGAAAAATTGGTGGATGATTTTAAGGGTGAAGTGATTTTTACTAGAGATACTCACGAGGAATCTTATTTGGAAAGTCTTGAGGGCAAGCACCTACCTGTTACTCACTGCATAAGGGGAAGTAAAGGATGGGAAATAAAAATCCCTACCAAGGATAAAAAGATAATAGATAAGCCTTCTTTTGGGTCTTATGAACTTGTTGATTATCTTAAGGACTTAGATAAAAAAGAAAAAATCGAAAACATCTACATGGTTGGAATTTGTACAGACATCTGTGTCCTATCAAACGCCATCATGATCAAAAATGCCCTTCTTAATACAGAGGTGACAGTCATTGAAGACTTGTGCAAGGCTACAAGCGAAGCCGCCCACCAAGCAAGCCTAGTCGCCATGGCATCCTGTCAGGTAAATATAATAAAATTTGCTGATTTTAGGCAAGAATAAAAATTTTTAAAGCTATGAGTTTGAAAACTCGTGGCTTTTTTGTTAGATTTTTTTATATAATATTTTTATTTGCTATAATAGAAATAGAAAAACTAAAGGAGCTTTTATGAAACTTGAAATTTGTATTGATTCATTTGATGGGATGGTTGGTGCTTTTTATGGTGGGGCTGATAGGGTTGAGATTTGCTCGGCTTTAAGTCTTGATGGGCTTACGCCAGATGCTGGTCTTGTTGATATTTGTTGTGAGTATGAAGATATAGAAAAATTTGTCATGGTTAGGCCAAGGCCAGGACATTTTACTTATGATGATTTTGAGCTTGGCCAGATGAAGGCGACAATTATTGCCTTTAAGGATAAGCCAATCGATGGCTTTGTCCTTGGTGTCCTTGATGAGGAGGGTCGTCTTGATATAGAAACTATGAAGGAACTTGTATATTTAGCTTTTCCAAAGAAGGTTGTTCTTCACAGAGCTTTTGATTATTCAATCGACGGTGAGGAAAAAATCGAAGAGTTGATTAAGATGGGATTTGAAAGAATCCTAACTTCTGGCAAAAAACCAAGGGCTGTTGAGGGCTTGGATTTGATAAGGGACTTGCAAATTAAATACGGAGATAGGATTGAAATTATGGCTGGATCTGGGGTTAATCATGAGAATATCAAAGAAATTTACGAAAAAACCGGCATAGAAAATTTCCATTTATCAGCTAGTTACACAGGCCAAAGCGAGATCTCCTATGATAATTTTGGAAAGGCTTTTGATGATTATAGGTGGACCAGTTCCGGCCTTGTTGAAGCAGCAAGATTAGCTATTGATGACTTAAAAAAATAAAAAGTGTGATTTGAGTCATAGTAATTTTTCCAATCTTTGTTAAAATAAAAATAGAATTTAGAAAGTTAAATAGTTTTACAAAGGAGGAAATATGATTAAAGATAGCAAAATTATTTTGGTTGGTGATGGTGCAGTAGGTTCATCTTTTGCCTATGCTTCAACAATTTTAGGTATAGGTAGGCAGCTTGGAATTATAGATTTGAATGAAGATAAGGCTGAGGGTGACGCTATGGACCTCTCAGATGCTCTTTCTTTTACTAAACCAAAGGAGATTTTCAAGGCAGATTATTCTGATTGCAAGGATGCAGAAGTGGTTGTAATCACAGCTGGAGCCCCACAAAAACCAGGTGAAACCAGACTTGATCTAGTAGGCAAAAACCTAAAGATTTTTAAGGATATGATAGGTAAGATTAAGGATTCTGGCTTTGAGGGAATTTATGTAGTTGCTTCAAACCCAGTAGATATCCTTACCTATGCAACATGGAAATATTCTGGCGCTCCTGCAGAAAAGGTAATCGGTTCTGGTACAAGTCTTGATACATCAAGGTTTAAAAAAGAAATTGCTTCCCTAATTGGCATTGACCCAAGAAGTGTTGATGCTTTTATCTTAGGTGAGCACGGGGATACAGAATTTCCAGTATGGTCCCATACCAATGTTGGCGGTCTTCCAATTTATGAATGGGTAGCCAACCACTCAGAAGTAGACGAAATGGCCCTATTAGATACTTTCGAAAAGGTAAGAAACGCTGCCTATGAAATAATAAATAAAAAGGGAGCAACTTTTTACGGTATAGGCATGGCTCTTGCTAGGCTTGTAGAATCTATCATAAATGACGAAAATTCAGTATATTCAACCTCATCCTACCTTGATGGAGAATATGGGGAAAAAGATATTTTCATTGGTGTTCCATCAGTAATCGGCAAGGAAGGCGTAAAGTGGGTAATAGATGTGCCACTTACAGATACCGAAAAAGAAAGAATGAAAAAATCAGCTGACACCCTTAGAAAGGTAATGGTTGATTCTGGGCTTGTAGAAGATAAAAATTAATAAAAAAATAAGGGAGTAGGATTCTACTTCCTTATTTTTTGCATAGTAAATTATTTTAGTTTAAGGATATGACAATTTTCCTTATTGTGGGGAATTATACGTTGTAATTTTATCCAACGCAGAGCCTATTTATATCCCCATGGCTCTTATAAATAGTTTTATAAGATTTTTTTATCTTATTGTAGTGATCAAATAATTTGATTTTTTGATCCTTGTCGGCATATACTTTCCAGTAGCCGTTGACCAGAAACTTAGCCCCCTTATTTTCTATAAAACCAACTACGTCCTCATAGGGGTAGCCAAGAAAAATACCTATTTCGTGGGGAAAAGATTCTTTTTTAAACCTATATTTCAAATGCCTAATGCATTGATCAAGGTCATTTGTCTTATAGCCCAGAGTTGATAAGAGGTTTTTTATCTTTGTTTGGTTTATTACGTAAGATAATTTTGCGGGTCTATAAGCAAAAATTTGAGCGGTTTTTTGGTCGGTCTTAAGTATTTCTACATACATATTTTTCTTGTTAAGTATTTCATTCCACTCAGAGACCATTTTTTGGATGTTGATATTTTTAATGTTTTTAAAAGTAAATAGATTTGCGATTTTTTTATTAGCTAAGGTCTGTGATGCGTAATTAACCAATAAAAATTCATTCATTTTATTGTAAGGCTTTAGCTAAATCTGAAGCTGCCCTTCTACATTCTTTTAAAGCATCGTCATCTGGATAATCATAAGCAATTAGTCCATCACAAACTAGGTTTATACCGTCACCTTCGCATCTTTCTTGCCAAGTGTGCATCCATTCACCCTCAGCCCATTCATAAGAACCAAATATTAAAACAGGTTTATCTGAAAGAGATTTTTCTACGCTTTCAAACATAGGTTCAAATTCACCTTCTTCTAATTCTTCAGATCCCATAGCTGGACAACCAAAAGCAAATCCGTCATAATTTGCTACATCGCCTTCGCTGAATGAAGAACAATTAATTACTTCTGCTTCTAAATCAGAATTTTTAAGCTCATCAGCTATTTCATTTGCCATGGCTAGAGTGTTACCGGTACCTGACCAATAAACTATTGCTACTTTTTTCATGTTTTTCTCCTTAATTTGATTTCGTAATTTATGATATTAATAATCCTTATCAATATTTATGAGACTGATAATCCTTATCAACATCTATCCTAATAATAAACTATTGTTTGGTTCTTGTCAAGCATTTTTTTATTTTTTTATTAAAAAATGAAGAAAAGCTAGATTTCAATCTTTATATTATAGTATATGTAAAAAAATAGGGTAAAAATTCTAGTTTGAAAGATAAGAATACTAAATTTTGGCAAAATATAAAAATTAAATAAAAAACTATATATAAATCATAATATTTCTAAATTTGAATTCTTTTTATATAGGTGTATTATAAAGTGAGGACACAAAAAAATAAAGGTTAATAATCATGAATCTAAAGTTTAGATAATGAAAGATAATGAATATAAATATTCGGATTATTAATTTAATAATAAAGTAAAAATAATATAATATGATTAATACTTTATTTTCGTAGCAAATTGATTATTAAAATATAAGGCTAAAAGATTTTAACAAAAGCAAAATCCTATTTTATTGAAATTATTAAAAGTCTCAGTTTATATTTTTTGGTCCTATTTAGAAAGGAAGTTAGTGATGAAAAAAATATCAAAATTTATTTCATACCATCCTAGGTTGGTACTTTTGGTGATGACTATTTTACTAATACCATCATGGATTGGATATAAGTCCACAGGGGTAAACTATGATATCCTATCATATTTGCCAGCAAATCTTGAGTCTACCCAAGGCCAGGAGATCCTTGATAAGGACTTTAAGAATGCTGCTACGGGTATGCTTATCCTAAGGGGAACTGACCACGATGCAGACAAGTTAAAAAAAGAAATATTAGAAATAGAAGGAGTAGAAGATGTAATTTCAAAGTCTTCAATCGTGGGCGATACAGTTCCTAATGAATTTTTGCCTGATGAGATTAGGAAGGCTTTTTATGCGGAGGATTCAACTCTTTTGATGGTTAAATTTTCTGAGTCATCTTCGTCTTTTAAGACTATGGAGGCTATAGATCATATAAGGAATCTTGAGTCAAAGGAAAAATACCTAAGTGGTATTTCTTCTTTGGTTAAGGATACTAAGGACTTAATTGATAGGGAAACGCCGATTTATGTTGGCTTGGCGGTTGCCTTGGCTCTTGTTGTTTTATCTTTGGCCAATGAATCAACTATTATCCCATTTCTCTTTATGCTAAATATAGGTTATGCAATTTTGTATAACTTTGGGACAAATTTTTTCTTGGGAGAAATTTCCTATATTACTAAGGCAATCGCAGCAGTTTTGCAACTTGCTGTTACAACAGATTATTCGATTTTCCTCTACCATAGGTATGTAGAGAAGAAAAAGAAAAATGAAAGCAACAATGAGGCTATGGCTAAGGCTATTGATTCGACTCTTTCATCTATCTTTGCCTCTTCCCTTACAACATTTGCTGGATTTTTAGTGCTTTTATTAATGCAGCTGGGTCTTGGTAAGGATATAGGTCTTGTAATGAGCAAGGGAGTGCTCTTAGGTCTTATTTCAACAGTTGTAGTCTTGCCACCAATGATTCTCCTTGCTGAAAAACTTGTAAACAGGTTTAACCACAAGGTTTTACTTCCTGATTTTTCAAGGATAGCAAATTTTACAATAAAACATAGGAAAAAACTTTTTATAGTATTTTTGATTTTGTTCATCCCAGCTGTCTACGGGGCAAGAAATACCAATCTTTATTACAATTTGGACAGGTCGCTTCCACAAGACCTTGACTCTATTGTTGCCCTAAACAAGATGAAAAAAGACTACAATATGGCCTCAAGCCACTTTATAGTGGTCAAGGAAGACCTTTCAAAAACAAGTGTAAATTCGATGATAGAAGAAATTAAAGATGTGGAGGGGGTAAATAACGTCCTAAGCGTAAATTCAATGACAGGTCTTACTGTGCCAAGCGAAATATTACCTCAAAAATTAAAGCAAAACTTCGTTCAAGACGGCTATCAGATGATCATGGTTAATTCAGAATACCAAACAGCGTCAAATGAAGTTAATAACCAGATTGCAGATATTGATAAAATTGTAAAGGCCCATGACGCTGATGGAAAAGTTACAGGTGAGGCAGTTTTAACAAAAGACTTGACAATCCTATCCGATAGGGATTTTAAGATGGTAAATATCGTTTCGCTTATAGTGGTATTTCTAATCATAGCCTTAGTTTTCAAGTCATTTGCAATTCCGATTATTTTGATTAGTGCAATTGAACTTGCGATTTTCATAAATATGGGAATTCCATTTTACTTTGGCCACACCATTCCATTTATCACTTCGATAATTATAGGTGTAGTCCAATTAGGTTCAACCATTGATTATTCAATACTTATGATGGATAGGTTTATCTTTGAATATAAAAAACATAGAAATCTAGAAAAGGCACTTGATTTGTCAGTAAGGGAAACATCAAAATCAATAGTTACATCTGCACTTTCATTTTTCGCAGCAACTATTGGTGTAGGTATCTACTCAAAGATGGAAATTGTATCAACTATTTGTATATTTTTGGCTAGGGGTGCGATAATTTCAATGCTTGTAATAATTATCTTCCTACCTGCCATAATAGGGCTTACAATTCCCTTTATCGAAAAAACTACAAAAGGATTTAAGGAAGGAAAAGAAAATGAATAAAAAATTTGTAAAAGCTCTAGCAGTTTTAAGTGTAAGTTCAATTCTTGGTGGGAATATCGCCTATGCTAGTGCGACTAAAACTTATAAAAATGAAACTGTTTATGTCACCAAAGAGGCGGATAAAGTCAAAGATAAGACTGTTTCAGTTTGGATAAACAAGGACGGAAGGACAGATGTAAAGGATAAGTCAGACCTTAAAGACATTAAAAATCTTGAAACTGATGAAAAAATCGAGACCAAGGACGGCTTTATTGATATAAATTCTAAGGATAAAGACTTTTATTACCAGGGAAAGACCGACAAGGACTTGCCTGTGGATGTAGAAATAAAATACGAACTAGAGGGTAAGGCCATAGATTTTAAAGACCTAGAAGGAAAGTCTGGCAAGGTAAAAATTACTATCACAGCCCACAACAAGGTAAAAGAAAAGCAAAAATCTGGCAAGATGATTTACTCACCATACCTTGTAATGACTGAGATGACCTTTGCAGATGACCAGGTAAAAAATATCGAGGCTGATTCAGCAAAAATCGTTAAAGACGGCAAAAACCAAATAGTAGCCGGGGTCCTTACTCCAGGTCTAAGGGAAAATTTTGCTGGCCTTCTGGATGCTGAAAAGCTCGCTAAGTTTAAGGACCAGATTGAAATTGAAATAGATGTAGAAAATTTCAAACCTAGCGAAGCCTATGTTGTAATTACAAACGAAATCTTCCAAGACGGTAAAAGCTTAGGATCCTTTGATGATTTGGAAAGTGGACTTGATGAATTAACAACAAATGCAGGAAAACTTGTGGATGGTTCAGGCAAACTCAAAGAAGGAAGTCAAAGCCTAAATAAAGGGATTTCTGACCTTGCTGATGGATCTGAAAAATTATCCGCAGGATCTGAGAAGTTGATTGCAGGTTTTGACCAAATGAGTGGAGCCTTTGCAAGCTTGCCAGAAAAAATTGGACCAATGGAAAATGCCATTTCTGCCCTAGATAAGGGAGGTGCTAATTTAAATCAGGGTCTTAACCAATATACAGGTGGTCTTTCTGAGATTAATTCAAAAATGGGAGATTTGATGGATGGTGCAGACCGTTTGAATCAAGGTGCGACCAAGTTAAATGCAGGTATTGAAAGGCTCAGCCAAGGAAGTAAGGAACTTAGGGAAAAATTATCCCAAGATGCCAAAGGAGGCAATCTATTAGAATTTGCGACCTCTTTAAAGGACTTAAGAACAGGTATTGATGACTTTAGCGGGAATATAAATCCTATGGCTGAATCCTTAGAAAAATTAAACCAAGGCCTAAAATCAGCAAGTGACTCTTCAGAAAAAATATCAAAATCCCTAGCTGACTTAAGCGCTGCAGGAGAAAATGCGCCAAATATCGAAGGGGTAATATCAAATATTAATAAGAATGCGGCTAGTCTTGAAAATCAAATAGCTAGTCTTGAATCTAAAAATACTGATGGGGCTTTGACAAGCGAAATTGAAAGTCTAAGGGCAATTAAAAATGAACTTTATGGCCAAAGTCAAAAACTTGGCGCCAGTGCAAAGGTAAATGCAGAAATTTACGCTAGTTTAAAAAACTTAAGCGGAGCATCAAATGAGCTTACAAGTGGCCTTAACAAATTGAGCCTGGGCCTCGGAGAGATGAGTGAAAAGCTTGATGGATCTAAAAATGATCTAGAAGAAGCATCAGTCAAACTAGGAGCGGGTATAGAAAAAATTGAAAGTGGCTTATCTGATTCCGACCTAATGAAATTAGGGGAGGCCCTAAGCCAACTTGATGAGGGCTTAGATAAGTTAAAGGAAGGTTCTGAAAACATGGTGGCTGGTACACAAGCCAATAAGGAAGGAGTGGATAAACTCGTTAATGGTTTAAATTTATTAGATTCAAAATCTGCTGACCTAAGAGAAGGCTCAGAAAAATTATCAGATGGTCTTAGCGAATTTAAGGAAAGGTCTAAAGCTCTTAGTGAGCTTGGATCAATAGATGATAAGGCTTTAAATCCGATGGCTAAGGGGCTTTCTGACTTAAATAAGGGAATACTTGACCTAAGGACAGGTGCACTTAAGCTAAAAGAAGGGTCAGATACTTATAATGAAAAGTATGAAGAATTTGACTCAGGACTTAGAAGATACAAGGAAGAAGGTATTGATAAATTAGCCGGAAAAACCGGAGATATCAAAGAAATAGGAGAGATCCTAGACCAAATGTCAAAGCTTGCTAAGAAAAACAATTCAATATCAGGCTCAACTGATGATATTGAGACAAGATCAAGGATAATAGAAAAAATCAGATAAGATATTGATATTGAAAGATCTAGGAAAACTCATATAACAATATCAAGAGAAGCCATCTCTTACAAAGCTGAGTATTTGAGACAAAATAAATTTACCAAAAAGACGCCAGGTCTCCACGAGCCGACGGGCTTGTTGCTGGCGTCTTTTTATTGTTTACTTGTCGTAAAGGTCTAGATACTTTTTTACAAAAATTAAGATTAACCCCACAAACAAGTGGAAAGAGAAATTTTCCCAGATGATTTGAGACAAAATGTTCTCAACTTTCTCCACCTAATAAAATATGGTGTTAGGCACTAATATTATATAATATAAATTAGGCCAGTAGGGATAAAAAAATATAAAAATTTTCAATCAAAAACTGCCAGGATTGTTCTCCTGACAGATTATTTTTTTATTCCTCTACAAAGGTGATTTTACCTTCTTCTAATTTTGCAATTCTTGCTAGGGAGTAGATATCTATGTCCATATCTTCTATGAGCTCTCTGCCTTCGCTGAAGGATTTTTCGATTACAATTCCAAGTCCTGCTGGATTTGCTCCCGCTTGTCTAACTATTGCAATCATACCTTTAGCTGCTTGACCGTTTGCTAAAAAGTCATCGATCATTAGGACATTTTCGCCTTCTTTTATGAAGTCTTTTGACACTATAAGTTCATTTGTAACTTGTTTGGTAAATGAATATACGCTTGAATGATAGAAGTTATCACCTGTGGTAAGTGATTGTTTTTTTCTGGCAAAAACGCAGTCAACTTCGAGCTCGAGGGCTGTAGCAAGAGCTGGGGCTATACCAGATGATTCTACAGTTAGGACCTTATCGATTTTTTTGTCTCTAAAGTAGTTTGCAAACTCAACACCCATTTTATGGATTAACTTTGAGTCGATTTGTTGGTTTAAAAAAGAGTCAACTTTTAGTATGTTAGGACCAATAACAATCCCATCTTTAAGAATGCGTTCTTCTAGTTCTTTCATCATGTCTCCTTATATATTTTAAAAATCTTCCTATGTACTTTAAATAATTATAGTCTTTCCCTATAAAATAGTCAATCATTTTCTATAGTTGTAACAAATCCGTCTTGAAAGATTTTGATTGACTTTGATTGATTTTGAAGCTATAATGTTTGTATGATATTGGAAAAACGTTTAGAAATAATTATAGATACTCTAAAAAAAGAGGAAGCGGTATCAAATAAATTTCTTACTGATAAGCTAGGAGTCAGTGAATCTACTTTAAGGCGAGACTTGTCATATCTGCAGGATATGGGCAAGATTACCAGGGTGCATGGAGGTGCGGTTTTAAATTCTATCGCCGCTAGAGAGATAAATTTCACTGATAACCAAAAAACTATGCTTCAAGAAAAATCTGTAATCGGTCAAAAGGCTGCAAGATTAATTAAGGATGCTAAGTTTATTTACCTAGATGCTGGCTCTACCTGTAATGAGTTAATCGATTATTTATCTAGTGATCAAGATATTACTGTAGTCACAAATGGGCTTATGCATCTTGATAAATTAATTAATAAAAATATTTCTACTATTCTCTTGGAAGGCGAGGTCAAACCAGCAACTAAGGTTACTACTGGGTCAAAGACTTTAGAAGCAATCGCTAGATATAATTTCGATCTGGCTTTTATTGGTGCAAATGGTTTTGATAAGAGGGGATTCTATACAGCAGATGTAAATGAAGCTGTGGTTAAGTCTAAGGCTATAGAAAATTCTACCAGAGCCTATGTTCTTGCTGATAGTTCCAAGGAGAATGTAAAATATTTTGCAACTATAGCTAAGAGAGATGAAATTAAGTTAATTACGGAGGAAAAATGATTTATACAATTACAACAAATCCTGCTATTGACTACATCTTAAGATTTGATAAATTTGAAGATGGAGCTACAATCAGGGCTAGGGAAGACGAAAAATACCCAGGTGGCAAGGGGATTATGGCGAGCAAAATCATCCACAATCTTGGTGAGAAGTCAATAAATCTTGGTTTTGTCGGTGGTTTTATTGGCGAGTATATAGCAAACGCCATAAAAGAACTGGGCCTAGGCGAAAATTTCGTAAGAATAAAGGAAAATTCAAGAATTAATGTTAAGCTTAAGTACGATAAGGAAACCGAAATAAATGCTAAGGGGCCTCATATTTCTAGTAAGGAAGTTGAGAGTTTTTTTGAGAGTCTAAGAGATGTTAAAAAGGGAGATATCATTGTTATTTCAGGGTCTTTACCATACTCCTTGGATTCTGATTTTTATAAGAAAGTCATAGAAAAAACAAAAGCAGATTTCACTATTGATATAGCTGACAAGAAACTTCTAGAGTATTTGTCCTACAAACCTCTCTTGGTTAAGCCAAACGAAGAGGAGCTTGGAAAAATTTTCCAAACTGAAATTACCGATGATAACTTAGTAGCCTATGCTAGGAAGTTAAATGAATTGGGTGCTCAAAATGTAATTGTTTCTCTCGGTGCAAAGGGTTCGATTTTTGTAAGTGGCAATGAAGCCTACAGGGCAAGACCTATTGACGGAAAACTTGTAAATTCAGTCGGTGCAGGCGATTCAATGGTAGGCGGTTTTGTATATAGCTGTGTTAATAATTATAAAAAAATTGACGCTTACAAACTAGCAGTGGCATGTGGAAGTGCAACAGCTTTTAGCCCAGATATAGCTAGTAAAGATATGATTGATGAAATATTAAAAAAAGTAGAGGTGGAAAAAATTGGAAATTAAAGATTTACTAAAAAAAGACCTGATGGTCCTAGATCTTAAGGCAGAGACCAAAGAAGAAGCTATCAAAGAAATAGCTGATAAGTTTTTCGAAAAGGGTTATGTAAAAAGTGCGGAAGATTTTGCGGAGGGTCTAAGGGAGAGAGAAGCCCAAGGTTCAACAGCTCTTGGCGAATCTGTAGCCATTCCTCACAGCAAAAATAAAACAGTAATAGAACCAGCAGTCCTCTTTGCTAGAAAAAAATCTGGTCTTGACTATGATGCCCTAGATGGGATGCCAACAGAGATTTTCTTTGCAATTGCAGCACCAGATGGGGAAAATAACCTCCATGTAGCAACCCTTGCAGAGCTTTCAAAGATGATTATGAAAGACGGATTTATAGGTGACCTTAAAAAAGTAGAAAACGAAGATGAAGTTTATGCTGTGATTGAAAAATATTCTGCAAAAGAAAAACCAGTCCAAAAGGAAGCAGAAAATAAAGAAGTAGCTAAGGCTACTATAAATCTTCTTGCAGTGACCGCTTGCCCTAACGGCATTGCCCATACCTACATGGCCCAAGAGGCCCTAGAAAAGGCAGCCAAGGCCAGGGGAGTAAATATAAAGGTAGAAACCAATGGGTCTGACGGTATTAAAAATAGACTCACAGCAGAAGAAATCGAAAAGGCAGACGCAATCATTATCGCAGCTGACAAAAAAGTAGAAACTGCTAGGTTTAATGGCAAAAAAGTAATCCAAAGACCGGTATCAGACGGAATCAGAAAGGCAGATGAGCTTGTAGATAGGGCGATAAAGGGCGAAGCAAATATCTACCACGAAGAGGCAGGTGCGAGTGCAGTTTACAAAGAAGAAAGCCAATCAATAACTCAAAAAATCTATGGCGATCTCATGAACGGTATTAGCCACATGCTTCCATTTGTAATCGGTGGTGGTATCTTACTTGCAATTTCTTTCCTCTTTGAGAGATTTACTGGTGATAAATCAACAATCTTCACCTTTCTAAATGGACTCGGAGGAGATGCTTTCAGCTTCTTAATACCAATCCTTGCAGGCTATATTTCTTACTCCATAGCTGATAGGCCAGGCCTCATGCCAGGTATGGTTGCAGGTCTAATGGCAAGTCGTGGTGCAGGTTTTATAGGTGGCTTAATAGGTGGTTTTATAGCAGGTTATGTAGTAAACTTCCTTAAAAAAGCTACAAGAAACCTTCCAAAATCAGTTGAAGGTCTTAAGCCAATGTTAATTTACCCAGTTTTAGGTCTCCTTATTGTAGGAGCAATAATGTTTTTTGCAATAGACCCAGTCTTTACAAGTGTAAATAATTTTATTAACAATTGGTTAACTAGCCTTTCTGGCACAAATATGGTTTTACTTGGCGCCCTTCTTGCAGCCATGATGGCAATAGATATGGGTGGTCCAGTAAATAAGGCAGCTTATGCTTTTGCAATCGGTGCTTTCACAGATACAGGAATTGGCACCTTTATGGCAGCTGTAATGGTAGGTGGTATGGTACCTCCAATCGCAATTGCCATTGCAACAACATTTTTCAAAGATAAATTCAACGAAGAACAAAAGAAAACAACAGTTACAAACTACATCCTAGGTGCATCTTTTATCACAGAAGGAGCTATTCCATTTGCGGCAGCTGAGCCACAAACAGTTCTCCCATCCTGTGTAATAGGCTCTAGCTTAGCAGGCGCAATCGTAGGCTACTTTGGAGTAAGCGCCCCAGCTCCACATGGAGGAATTTTCATCCTTCCAGCTATGGGTTCTTTAAACCAAGCCCTTCTATTCGTAGGAGCAGTTGCAATAGGAGCTATAGTAGGCGGCATAATTTTTGGTACAATCAAAAAGAAACCAGAAGGCCTTAGGGGATAAAATTTCAAAATTTAAAATATCAGAAGCGAGTCTTCTGGTATTTTTTTGCCTAAAAAATGAATTATATTTTACTTAGGTTATAATATCTGTAAAAGCCTAGAAGGAGAAAATATGAATAAAGCCGCGATTTTGCATATTAGTGAAAGTTTTATGGCCTATGCCATAAGTCTTGATGAATTAAATATTAGGTTAAGAGCCGATAAAAAAGATAAGCTTGATGTAAGGCTTATTTATACCTATAAATGTGACTATCCACACGTCTGGAAAGAAGCTAAGCTGGAAAAGACCTTTGAAGATGAAAGATTTTCTTATTATGAGGTCAACCTAAAACTTTTAGATAAGAGACTGGCCTATGTTTTTAAGCTAAGTGATGAAAATGAAGCCTATTATTTGAGCGAAAATGGCCTTGAAGAAGTCTATGATTTTGAAAATTTTTATTTTACATCCTTCCACATGCCTTATATCCACGAAGCAGACTTTTTTGAGCCTGTGGAATGGATGAAAAACGCTGTGTTTTATCAGATATTTCCAGAAAGATTTAGGAGGGGAGACTTTTCTAAGGATGACTCCTACATTAACCAAGCCTGGGAAGACTTACCAACTCCAAGTTCTTTTGCTGGTGGTGACCTTAAGGGAATTATAGAAAAACTTGACCACATCAAGGACCTTGGCGTGACTTGCCTATATTTGACTCCGATTTTCATATCGCCAACCAACCACAAATACGATACCATAGATTATTTTGAAATTGACCCACAATTTGGAAGCAAGGAGGATTTTAAAAAACTTGTAGAAAAGGCCCACAGCTTTGGCATAAGAATAGTCCTAGATGCAGTTTTTAATCATATGTGCCACGAAAATCCAGTTTTTAAAGACGTAAGAGAAAAGGGTAAGGAATCTATTTATTACGATTGGTTTTATATAGATGGGGATAAGGCTGATATAGAAAAAATAAATTACGAGACCTTTGCCCACGTTTATAATATGCCAAAACTTAAAACTTCTAATAAAGAAGTACAGGATTATTTAATAAAAATCGGCAAGTATTGGATAGAAGAATTTGACGTTGACGGTTGGAGGCTAGATGTATCAGATGAGGTCAGCCACGATTTGTGGAAGAGATTTAGGAAGGAAATCAAATCCGCCAAGGCCGATGCAGTTATAATTGGCGAAAATTGGCACAATGCAGAAGCCTTCCTCAGGGGAGATGAGCTTGATTCTATAATGAATTATGCCTTTACCAATACCTGCCTAGATTATTTTAAGGGAAAAATTTCTGCCCAAAAAGCAAGTGATAAGTTAAATATGATTCTTATGAGAAATAGAGATTCGGCAAATAGAATGATGTTAAACTTCCTAGATACCCACGATACACCAAGATTTATTACAGAAATCGGTGGATCTTTGGATAAAACCCTTGCTGCCCTCGCCTTAAGCGTGGTCTACATGGGAGCAAATTCTCTTTATTATGGGACAGAAGTAGGACTTGAAGGAAAAGGGGATCCTGATTGCAGGAGGACCTTTCCTTGGGAGAAGATAGAAGAAAAGCAAGATGTATTAGGAAAAATTAAAGAAATCCTCGCAGTTAAAAAACACGAAACTGTAAAAGATGGTGGGATAAAAATTTATAGCGAGGAAGATTTGTTAATTTTAGAAAGATTTGTAAATGAAAAGACCCTAAGTCTTGCCATTAACCTAGGCAAAGAAAAAAACTTTGACTTAGGATGCAAAGAAATCCTCGCAGCTGGTAATTTTAAGAACCAAAAACTCGGGGAAAATAGTTTTGTAATCTGGGAAAAATAAAAAAGATATGGGGAGACTAGCCCGTCGGCTCGGGGAGACTAGCCCGTCGGCTCGGGGAGACCAGCATGAAGGGGAGCTATAGTTAAAAAATAAGGAATTTTAAAAGGATTGACATATAATTATAAAAAATATAAGGAGGAAGTATGCAAACTGATCTGAGCCCTGATAAAATTTTACCAAGGGCGATTGATGTATATACGAATAAGACGAAAATTAAGATGGGAAAACTAATGATCCTAGCGTTTTTTGCGGGAGTATTTGTTGCCTTAGCTTGCGAGGCTTCAACCCTTGCGGCCTCATCATTACTTGGAGATAGGAGCACATTTCCTATAGGTAAACTCGTCCAAGGCCTAGTTTTCACACCTGGACTAATTTTTGTAATCTTGGCTGGAGGCGAGCTTTTCACAGGCAATACCCTGATGACAATTCCACTTTTGGATAAGAAAATCAGCCTAGGGGTCATGCTTAGGTCTTGGATTTTGGTTTATTTTGGAAATTTTATAGGAGCTTTATTTGTAGCCTTTTTACTTTCAAGGTCGGGCCAATGGTTTTTTGCTGATGGTCTAGTTGGGGTGAGGACAATTTTAATTGCCAAGGGCAAAATTGATTTTTCCTTTGGCCAGGCTCTGGTATTGGGACTCTTGGGTAATTTTTTGGTTTGCCTCGGAGTCTGGATGTCGCTAGGGGCAAAATCTTATGGATCAAAGGTTATTTCAGCCTTTTTCCCAATTTCCGTTTTTGTCCTATCAGGTTTTGAGCATAGTATCGCCAATATGTACTACCTACCTGCTGGGATTTTGGCGAAAAATTTTCCAGACCTTGCCAGTAAAACGGGACTCGGACTAGAAACGCTCAAAAGTCTAAATATTTCAAATATGGTTTTTAAAAATTTATTTCCAGTCACCCTTGGCAACATTATCGGTGGTACAATATTTATTGGTACTTTGTATTTCTTAGCCTACAGAAACGATAATAAGGATTGATATGGAAAAAGATTTGATAGAAACCAGGAGGTTTTACCACAAAATTGCAGAACCTGCCTGGATGGAATTTAAAACTACTATAAATATTATTAAGGATTTAAGGTCCCTAGGAATTGATAACATTAGTTATGGCAGGAAAATCCATAGGGAAGATTTGATTTTTGGAAGACCATCCAATGAAAAAATTAAAGCCTATAAAGAAAGTTTTGACTTAGAAGCTGATTTTGATACAAAAGAGATTTTAGAAGGCTATACAGGAGTGATTGCAGAAATTGACACACAAAAGCCTGGAAAGACTTTTGGCTTTAGATTTGATATTGATGCCATGCCTATAAGGGAATCTCAAAGCGTGACCCACAAACCATTTAAGGAGGGGTTCATCTCTGAAAATCCCTTTGCCATGCACGCCTGTGGCCATGATGGCCACCTAAGTATTGGGATTTATCTTGCCAAGTGGATTATGGAAAATAAAGAAAAGCTTACAGGCAAGTACATTTTGATTTTCCAACCTGGAGAGGAAGGTCTTCATGGTGGAAAATCTATTAGTGAATCAAAATATATCCAAGATATAGATTATTTTTTGGGGGCCCACATTGGTATGGGTCTGCCTTCTGGGAAAGTCGGAGTGGGAACTACTGGTTTTCTAGCATCTACCAAATTGGATGTCATATTTAGGGGCCATGCTTCTCACGCAAGTGCCCTTCCAGAAGAGGGAAAAAATGCAAATCTTGCAGCGGCAAGTGCCCTTTTAAACCTGGAGACTCTTGCCAAACATTCTCAGGGAATGGCTAGGATAAACGTTGGAGTAATCAGGGGAGGCACAGCCAGAAATGCCATCTCAGATGAGGCTATGCTCAAAATGGAAACCAGGGGTGCCAGCCATGAAGTAAATGATTTTTTGGTTAAAAGATCGGGCGAAGTAATTAAAGGCTCTGCCATCCAATATGACTTAGACTATGAAATAAAAATTGCAGGCCAAGCTCCTTCAATAGATCAGGCAAATTATAAATTTTATGATGAAATTGACTCTTTATTGAAAACAAAAGGCTTTGATACTATAAAAAGTCCGGATTTTAAGGCGAGCGAAGATGTATGCTATTTTATAAACAAGGTAAATGAAAAGGGCGGTTCTGCCATCCACTTTATTTTTGGCTCAGACCTAAAAGCAGGCCACCACAACACAGCCTTTGATTTTGATGAAAAAACCCTAACTACTGGGCTAAATGTATTTAAAGAATGCATATTATACTTAAACAAAAACGGAAAATCCTAGGACTTTCCGTTTTTTCATTTATTTTATTTCGCTAGGTTCTTTCATGATGAAAGAGCCAATGATAAAGCTTACTGAAAGGACAATAGTTGCTGTGAGGGCAGTTTTGTCGCCAAAATTAAATTGGATATGGACGATTATCTGGTAGGCGATTGTTTCTAGGATATAAACAAGGGCCCAATAGACTGACATGATTTGTGTAAGCCTTTCTGAAAACATGCCTGGCATTTCTTGGGGAATTAGGACGAAGTTTGTAAGTGGGACGTACATAATTGTACCCAAGGCTAGGGCTAGGATGCTTGCTAAAAGTGGACTTGTGGTGTGGATTAGAAAAAATCCTATAATAGTGGTCAAAATTCCTGACACTCTTAAGGTAGGAACTCTTTTTGTTGACCTTTTTGCAACCATGATTGAAAGTAGGGTACCAATTAGGGCTCCTGTTGTAAAAAGTGTTGAAATTTTACTGGCTGGAATTGGCGAAAAGTTTGTATTTGGGAAAATATTTAGCATGACCATGTAGAGGGTCAAGTGGCCAAAATACATAGTTGGCATTAGGATTGCAATTTTTTCACCAAGGGCATCTTTTAGGCTAAAGGTCTTTGAACCAGTTTCCTTGCTGGATGTAATCCTAAAATCCTCTCCAATAAGGATCCAGGCAAGGAAAACCACAAAGGAAACTAGGGAAAAGGCCACAAGAGCATACCTGCCAAGGCCCAAAAATTTTATGACAGGGCCTACAAGAAGCAAGGCCAAAATCGAACCAACATTGTAAGATACGTTGTTTAGGGCGTTTACAACTGGTCTGTGGGCAGGATCAAAATAATTTACAACCACAGGGGAGAAGTAAACTACAAAAAGTGCACCACCAAAACCCATTATAAATCTTCCAATAAGAAAAATTGGAAAAGTTGGTGAAAGAGCCGCAAGAAGGGCACCTGCTGGTATCAAAAGGGCACCAAGTCCTATAGATTTTTTAGGGAAAAGTTTCGCGAAAATTGTCGCTGCCACTAGGTTTCCAATGATTTTTGCAATGGTAACCACATTATTAATTAGGGAAACTGAATGAGCTCCCTCCACACTAAAGGCCTTTAAGATGTTAGGTGTTAGGGTGGAACCAGCTATCCAGTTTACTGCAAAAAAAGCATAGGCCAAAAACATGATTGCTTCGATAGCTATTGATTTGATTGGTAATTTTTTATTTGTCATAATTTCTTCCTTATCTTTTTATATTCTTAATTTATACCCCTCTTTGATAAAATATAAGCAAATTTGCGGTAAGATTAATTTGTAAAAATCATGTAAAATATCTTAATTTCTATATCTTTACCAAGAAATTTTGTTTATAATAAGAATAGGAGGATCCTATGAAAAAGAAAATTATAAAAATTATCGGCCTGATAATTGTACTTTTATGCCTTGGTTTTTTGGGCTTTATTGGCAAGGCTTCTTTCGACGGGCTTACAAATATTGCAAGTAGGGAAGAAACTCAAAAAAATATTAATTCCTACAGGGATAAATACGAAAGTTTTGCCAAGGGAAAATCAATAGAAGAAATAAAAATAAAATCTTCACAAAAAGACCATGACATACCTGCAATTTTCATCAAAAATCCGGATGCAAAAGGCCTTGCTGTTATGGTCCACGGTATGGGAGGGACTAAGTATTCTCTATACGGACCAGGCCAAGCTTTCTATGATTTAGGTTATAGTCTATTAATCTACGACCAAAGAAATTCTGGCGATAATGAAGCGACTTACAATACTTTTGGAATTTTAGAATCTTTTGATGCCCTTGATGCAATTTCTTATGGGAAAAATACTCTAGATGCTCAAGAAATTATTTTGTACGGCGAATCTTATGGTGGAGCGACAGCCCTAATTGCTGCAAGCAGGGATTCTTCTTTGATTGATTATCTAATTTTAGACTCTCCGGTATCTGATTCGAATGAATTTGCTGATAAGGTCTATAAGCAAGTAGAAGAAGAACAAGGCCTACCAATTGGACTGATGAAATTCATGACAAATATTTTTCTAAAGGCAAAATTAGGTTTTACCCTAAAAGACATAGATGCGAGCAAATGGGCAAAAGAAGCTGATATAAATCCCCCTGTTTTAATTATAAATTCTGATAATGATAAGGTCACTCCAGTCCATATGGGCGAGGATATTTATAAGAGTATAAGGGGAGATAAGAAGGAAATTTACACAGCCAAGGGCTTTGGCCACACCAAGTTTGCTGAAGAAAATCCTCAGGGATTTAAGGATGTGATTAGTAATTTTCTTAAAAATTATAGAAATTAAAAATATATGAGGAGCATAAACCATAACAAATTTTATTTGTGATTGTTGTGGTTTTCTGCTCTTTTTTTCTTATTAAAAATTGGGTATGGTAATATTATGAATAGTATAGATTTTAGTAAAGATTTAATAAATTTTATTGATGCAAGTCCCCTAAATTATTTCGCAGTGAAAAATGCTGGCGAAATTTTAGAGGCAAATGGTTTTAAGAAACTTAGAGAAGATGAAGTTTGGGACCTAGAAAAGGGCAAGTATTACACTACTCGTGATGATTCTGCCCTTATAGCCTTTGAGATTGGAGAAGATTTAAAAAAAGGCTTTGAGATAATCGGTTCTCACACAGATAGTCCGACCTTTAAGGTAAAAAGCAATCCAGAAATGGCTGATGCTGGATTTTTGAAATTAAATATCGAAGCCTACGGTGGCATGATTCACTCAACTTGGCTTGATAGGACCCTTTCTTTAGCAGGCAAAGTTGCCTACGAAGAAGATGGCAAAGTCAAGTATGCCCTTGTTAATATAGATAGGGACCTACTTACAATAGCCAACGCTGCCATCCATATGAATAGGGAAATCAACAAGGGTTACGCCTACAATCCTCAAGACAACCTCTATCCACTTGTGAAAACAATCAAGGATAGGCTAGAAGGCGAATCCTATTTGCTAAATATTTTGGCAGAGGAACTGGCAATTGATCCTGAAAATATCCTTGATTTTGACCTTGGCCTCTATGACAGGCAAAAGGGTGCCCTTATAAATGATATGGTTCAGGTCGGAAGACTTGATAATCTTGGTTCTGTCCACGCATCCCTTATGGCTCTTGTAGATAGCAAGCCTGGCAGAAACAAGATGATTCTCTTAAGCGATAACGAAGAGATTGGGTCTCGAACAAGAGGTGGAGCTGCTTCAAACTTTTTAGGAAATATCCTAGAACGCATCGCCCAAAAATTTGGCCTAGATAGGGAAGGCTATCAAATAATGATAGAAAATTCTATGATAATTTCAGCCGACCAGGCTCACGCCACCCATCCAAACTACCAGGCCTTTGCAGACCCAACTAACAAGGTCAGGATGAATGAGGGTTTGGTAATAAAAATCGCAGCCAATGGTGCCTACGCATCAACCATAGAAACCAAGGCAAGGCTTATGAAGATTGCCAAAAAATATGGATACAAACTTCAAACCTTCCACAATAGAAATGACAAGCAAGGTGGGTCAACCATAGGACCTATCACATCTACAGCCCTTGGTATAAAGGCGCTTGATGTGGGCATTCCTCTTCTTGCCATGCACTCAATCAGGGAGCTTGCAGGAGTCGATGATATATATGAAGCCTATGAAATTTATAAAAAGTTTTTTGAGGAGGACTAGATGGCAGTAGTAGAAGTTTGCATAATTCCAATTGGAACTAAGGAAACATCAGTAAGTAAATATGTAGCAGAAGCTGAAAAAATCCTTATGGCAGAAGGCCTAAAATATAAACTAAATCCAATGGGCACAGTCATAGAAGCTGATGCTGACAGTGCCCTTGCAGCAATTAGAAAAATGCAAGAATCTGTCTTTGATAAGGGCTGCGACAGGGTCTATACAGTTATAAAAATGGATGACAGACGTGATAAAAAAGCTACAATGGAACAAAAAATAAAGTCGGTCGAAGATAGACTTTAAGGGAAAAATCCCACTGATAATCAACAAGCGAATTCACTTTTATTAAGTGAAAGGCGATAGGGGTTATTGGAGGGATTTTTTTTCTTATTGTAAAATTAGTTTTCATTTTGAAAAAATTTAAACCTTGTAGGATTCACAGATTATCAAAATTTATTTTTTAAATTTAACGAGGTATAATGAAAAAGAAAATTTCGCACTAGGAAAACATAAGGAAGTATTATTTTGAAAGAATTTGGAAATCTAGCTTTTGACAAGAAAACAATGAAAGAAAATGTCCCTTATCCAGTTTATTTAAAATGGAAGGAAGCTGCTAGAAATAATGCAACTTTGGATAGGGAAACTGCTGATTCTATTGCCCATGCCATGAAAATCTGGGCAATTTCCAAGGGAGCTACATCCTACACTCATTGGTTCCAACCCCTTAATGGAAAAACAGCGACCAAAAAAACTGCCTTTTTAAATAGGGATGACAAGCATAATCCCATAAATAGGTTCTCAGGTAAGGAACTTATAATCGGTGAACCTGACGCTTCGTCCTTCCCATCTGGAGGTATGCGATCAACTTTTGAAGCTAGGGGCTATACATATTGGGACTTGACAGCAAATTCCTTTATTTTAGATAAGGTTTTGTATATTCCGTCAGTTTTTGTTTCCTTTTATGGCGAAAAACTCGACAAGAAACTTCCCCTTATCGAATCAATGAATATGGTAAGTAAGGTTTCTAGCAAGCTTTGTAATCTATTTTTAAAAGATGAACATACATATAGGGTAAAGGCGAAGGTGGGTCTTGAACAAGAATTTTATTTGATTGATAAAAAATATTTTGACCAAAGAATTGACCTAGAATATTCTGGGATGACCTTAGTGGGCTCAGACCCCATGGTTGAAAAAGAGCTAGTTTCACATTATTTGGGAGCTATACCTGAAAGGGTGAATGCCTTTTATGAAGATGTTAATAAGGCTCTTTATGATCTAGGTATCTATATGGAAGCTGAACACAATGAGGTAGGACCAAACCAATTTGAAATAGCAATTATGTTTGAAAATGCCAATATTTCTGTGGATAATAACCAGCTTTTGATGTATATCTTGGAAAAAACTGCCCTCAAACACGACTTGGTTTGCCTTTTAAAGGAAAAACCTTTCAAGAATATGGCAGGATCTGGCAAACATAACAACTATTCTCTGGCAACAAATTACGGAAAAAATTTATTTTCGCCAGGCAAGGACCCAAAAAATAATATGATTTTTCTCCTATTTTTATCAGCCATGGTTGAATTTTGTAACAAATACCAAAAGCTAATAAGGATAGCATCATCTACTGTAAGTAATGATTACAGGTTGGGAGGCAATGAAGCTCCACCGGCTATAATCTCTATGTTTATAGGTTGCGATTTGGAAGAAGTTCTAAAGGCGATTGCCAATGACGATTTTGAGGAAAAAATCATTGCAAACAAGGTGAAAATCCCTCACCTAGGAGAGATAAAAACTGACACTTCAGATAGAAATAGGACTTCACCTATAGCCTTTACTGGCAACAAATTTGAATTTAGGATGCTCGGATCTTCCCAATCTGCAGCTGACCTAAATACAGTGATAAATATTGGAATGGCAGAAGCTTTGGAGAAAATTTACGCCAGGTTAGAAGGTTGTAGTGAAGAAAATTTAAAAGAAGAAGCCTATAAAGTTATCAAGGAAATCTACCTTGCCAACAAAAATATACTTTTCCAAGGTGACGGCTATTCAGAAGATTGGAAAAAAGAAGCAGAGAAAAGGGGTCTTGAAAATTATCCGACCTACCTAGATGCCCTAAAGGCAGCAAAAGATGCAAGGGCCTACGCTATTTTTGAAAAAGTAGGCATCTTTAGTCAAAAGGAAATTGAATCTTTGATATATGTAGGCTTTGAAGATGTAATAAAATTTTTCTCAGCCCAACTAGAGATTTTAAATAACCTTATCCACCAAGAAATTCTCCCATCAGCCATGAGAGAAATCAAGGGGATAAAAGACTACCTATCTTTTATGGAAAATGAAAAACTTAGTCAAAGGGCGAGAAGGATAAATGAAGAAGTAGGAGAACTCCTAGCCTATTCAGAAAAAATTTCACATTTGATAGAAAGAAGTGAAGAGATTCCAGACATAGAAGCAAAGGCTGATTTTCTTCAAAAAGAAACAAGACAAGTGGCAGGAGAAGTAAGAAAGATCTCAGACTCCTTGGAAAAACTAATCTCAAGAGAAAACTACTCTATGCCAAACTATGTCGATATGCTAAAGACATTGTAAAACTAAAAAGAGACTTAGCTCAGTTTTTGAACTGACCCCCTAAAGTTAGACCTAAAAAACTAACTAAAGGAGGTCAGTTTTTTAACGGCAAAAACCATTAAATAGACTAAAAAAATATATAGAAATAGAAAAGAAAATACTTAAGATAAAAAAAGATAATTGAAACTATGGCTACAGAAGAATAACATCAATGTTAAAAAGATCAGGACTAATAATAAACAAAAAGAAAGTACAAAGATTAGTTCAAAAATAAAACTTCAAGAAAAAAGTTATTCATGAAAATCTATCTAAACCAATACTTAAATATGTACAATAGTGAAATACTATGCTATGAAATATTAAAACAAGAAATATATTACGGACATAAATTCTATTCATACGAGCACTTAAAACAAACAATAGAAGATTTCATAAAATATTACAACGAGGAAAGGACAAAGAAATACCAGAGCTAGTTTAGTTCTAACTCTGGTACTAGGTCCAACTTTGTCGGGTCACCTAACTATTCTGCTTATCACCTTTATATTTTATATAATTTTGATTAGATAGAGTCATATCTATTCATTGTATCAACTGCTTGATCCATCTTAATATTTTCTTGAAATTAGCTACTATTAGAACTATAGCTATTAAAAATACTATTAAGGCTATTATTGTACCACGCATTATAATGTCTCCTTTCGAATTTTGCATATTCATTAATTTTATATATTTTCTATTTCACGATTATAATTATATGTTACATATCTACCTCCTATTTTGTTATATAAGTCAAACAGAAATTTAGCATGCATTTTTTCACGTCATTGTAGGTAATTTCAAATTTATTATTTCTCAACATCAAACACCTCGTGAAAATTACTTACAGCAGGAAGTTTTCTAATATTTTTGTTTAAAGCCCAGTAAATAGCAACTAGAAGAATTATTACACTTGCTATTAGTATTGCTTTTGGACTTGATAAATATTCTCCTAAGTATCCGCCTAGTAAGGCTCCAAGTGGCGCCATAAAGGTTGAAATACCAACCATAGCTCCCATGGCAGAACCGATTTTTTCGCTTGGTACAATCATCTGAACCATAGTTTGGGCATAAACATTAACTATTCCTACAACAAACCAACCAAGGGCATATAAGGCAACTGCAATTTTAATATTTGAAGCAAAGTAGGAAACAGATATCCAAGCTAGGGATACGACAAGCATTCCATAAACATAGAGTTTTCCTAATGAAACATTTTTTAGTTTTGGAAGACCTGCGAACAAAGATCCTAAAAGAACTCCTCCACCCATTCCTGCAAGCATTAGGCTGTAAAAAATCTCATCTTTGGAAAATGCAGGTAAAACTGCACTTATAGATGTGGCAGAGAAATTTATAAAAACAACTCCAAGGACAAGGGCAAAAATTCTAGAATCCTTAAATAAGTCAAGGCCTTCTTTAAGACCCTTAAAGTGATTTTTTATTATAGAACCCTCTACTTTAGTGTCTCTTTCATTGTAATGACTAGGCTTTTTTGATAAAAGACAAAACAAAAGTCCAGTCAATATAAAACTTACGCTATCAGCATAAAAAGCTGTCATAAAGCCAAATATAGATATAATAAAACCTGCCAAGGTATCAAATATTGCATTTGATCCTTGATAAGCCATAGTCATCAAAGAATTTCCTGTTACAAGTTCTTCTTCTGAAAGAATCTTAGGTAAAAGAGAAATTTGTCCAGGATATACCAGCTGGTTAATCAAGGAAATTATTGGCATTAGAACCATAATATGGTAGACATTTAGGATTTCAAAATAATACAAGGCTGGAATAATTAATATTAAAATTGCTTGGATAAGTTGGGAAAGAATCAAAAACTTCTTCATATTAATCTTATCCAAGATTGGACTTAGAAGTAATTGAACAATGGCTGTTGATGAGGTTAGAAATAGGGTTATACCTGAATATACAGTAGACCCACTCATCTGGTAAACCAAGAGGGTAGAGGCAATAGCATAGAGGCTATCACCAAAATTTGTAATTAGTCGCCCTAGTAGCAGGACATAGAAATCTTTGTTATTAATCATTTTTAACATGCTCCTTATATTTAACGTTTAGTTTTTATTGACATGTGTTGAATTTTTTAACCAGTAAGTATTTTCCTACTGGTTTTAATAAGGTTTATAAATCTGCATAAGCTTAGTTTCGCTGATCTCTTATCTTCTGCAATATTTTTTTATTAAATAGTAAATTGATTTTGTAAATTATAGTTCACTAAAATTTTAAACTATAAAGGAAATTATAATTTAATCGTCTTTACAAGAATAATATTTTTTTACGTTAAGTTTTTATTGACTGTTATTTCTTTTTTAACCAGCAAGCTTCTGCTTACTGGTTTTAAGATAATTTATAGATTTGTACTTGGAAGTTTTCGGAATTTTCTTCCTTCTCATATTTTTTTATGAGTTCATTTAATTCTTTTTCAAAAGACTCATAAGATTTTTTCGGAATTTTGAAAGTGAATTGTTTTTCTTCCATATTCTTATTAAATATTTCACTATTTGGTATAAAAGCCTTGGCTACTGGTAGGAAATATTTTTGAGTAATTCCATTTATTAGCTCTGTATCCACGACTTCTATAATCCCATTTTGTTCCAAAATTTTTAGGTGGTAGTGGATTTTTGAACGGCTTACACCAAGGGCGTGGGAGAGGTCTTGGGCAGTTTTTGGACTTGTTCCAAGAGTCATAATTATTTTAAGCCTTATCGGATCACTTACAATATTTACTTCCTCAAGTGTATTTAAGATATGGACTTCTTTCATGATTTCACCTCCATTAATCTTACTAAATAGAGTATAACACAGAAATTCTATCCTGTCAAATAAATTTTATCGTTAAATAAATAAAACACGATAAATCTTTTTGTTAACAACTATGAAGATTTCTTTTTATCTTAAAAGACTCATCCTTCTTGTCGCTTGGTAGAGGAAGATTCCAAGGATGGCGTTTATGGCCATGGCTACTAGGACTGCTGGGTAAGATGGGATAAAGAGGTTTAGTTGCCTGGTCATGGTTAGGGCTATTGATAAGAATAGGGTACCTGAAACCATAGTGCCTAGGGCAAAGATTAGGATTATTTTTGGTATAGTGAAATTTTTATCCATGGCTTTGATTATGTAAAATACAACTAGGCTTGTTATGATTTTTTCTATAAAGTTTGGGATTTGACCACCTGGAAAACCTGTTGTGAGGGCACTCATGATACCACCTGCCACACCTATTAATACGGCTTCTTTGGCATCTCCTACTATCATGAGGGAGATAAACATCATTGATAGTAGGAAGTCTGGTTTGACTCCAAAAAATACTCCTGGCACCATCAAGTGGAGGACAAGTCCTAGGGCCATAAAAATTGCTGATACTGTTAAGTTTCTTGTTTGTACTTTGTTTGTTTGCATAAATTTTTCCTTTCTTTTCTATTGGCTCTAATAAAAAAAGCTCGCTCCTATAATAGGAGCGAGCTAGTGCCCACGGTGCCATCCTCATTTGTCTACCACAAATAGACCTCTTTAGATACTTTCATATCCTATCCCTGTAAGGTGAGAACCACCCGCCGGCTACTTTAATTTCACCTTTGATCTGATAGATCCATTCACAAATAATTGTACCCTGCAATTCTCATCAACCATTAACTTTCTGTTGGCTTAATTATTTGCTACTAATTCTATCTACGATTTATGTTAGCTTTATCTTATTACAACATTAACACTTTGTCAAGTAAATTTTTTAAATAAGGTATCTTACAAAGAAAATAATTGCTAAAACATAAATTACCCAGCTTACTTCCTTGCCCTTGCCTGTTAAAAGTTTGATGGCTGCAAAGCTCATCATACCAAAGGCGATTCCTTCTGCTATAGAATAAGATAGTGGCATCATGAGGATTGTCATGAAGGCTGGGAAGGCTTCTGTGATATCTTCAAAATTGATTTCCACAACAGTTGATAGCATGAAGAGTCCTACTGTTACTAGGGCTGCTGATGTGGCTGCTGGTGGAATTATTGAAAATACTGGGAAGAAGAATGCTGCTATTACGAAGCATCCTGCTGTTGCAAGGGCTGTTAGGCCTGTTCTACCACCTTCTGCAACACCTGATGAACTTTCTACGAAGGTTGTGATTGTAGATGTACCAAGTAGGGCGCCAACAGTTGTGCCGACAGCATCGCTCATTAGGGCCTTGCTTGCTTCAGGTAGGTTGCCATTTTCATCTAGCATTTTTGCTTTTGTAGCTACTCCTGTAAGAGTGCCTAGGGTATCAAAAATATCTACAAATAAGAATGAGAATAATACCGAAAACATCTCCAAAGAGAAAATATTAGAAAAGTCTAATTTAAAGGCTACTGGAGCGATTGATGGTGGAAGGCTAACGATGTTTGTGTCTGGTAAATGTGTAACACCTAGGATTAGGGAAAGAACGGTAGATACCAAGATTCCCCAAAGTAGGGCACCCTTTACCTTTTTAGCTGTTAATACGATCATTATTACTAGGGCAAAGAAAAATATAAAGGCCTCAAGACTCTTTAGGTTTCCAAGAGCGAGGGCTGGCTCTGCCTTAACAACGATTTTGGCATTTAATAGACCAATCTCTGCTATAAATAAGCCTATACCGACTGAAACTGCTTTCTTTAGGGTGGTTGGAATTGAATTAAAAATCGCTTCTCTGACTCCCACTAAAGATAGTAACATGAAAATAATTCCTTCTAAAAATACTGCGGTGAGGGCGAATTGCCAAGAATGACCCATTTGACCGACTACTGTATAGGTGAAGAAAGCATTAAGCCCCATACCAGCAGAAAGACCGAAAGGTAGGTTGGCGTAGAAGGCCATTAGGACCATGGCTACAACACTTGCGATGACGGTTGCTGAAAATACTGCACCGTAATCCATACCAGCTTCGCTTAGGATGCCTGGATTTACTGCAAGGATATAACTCATTGTCATAAAGGTAGTTACACCTGCCATTATTTCTGTCTTAACATTAGTACCATGTTTGTTTAGCTTGAAAGTTTTTTCTAAAAATGAAACTTCTGCCATATTTGCCTCCTTTTATTTATGATACAGATTCATTATATGTTTTAATTTGGATTTATCATTAAAATGCTTTATTTTTGATAGAAAAATCGCTATAATAAGTATAAGACTAAGAAGAGTTATTAGAAAGAAGGAAAAATGAGTCATACGAATTGGATTGAACTTATAGTTATCATATTTGGTGTAGTTGGCAGTGCGTTTTTTTCCTCATCGGAAACTGCCCTTACATCTTTAAATGTGTTTAAAATTAGACAAATGGAAGAAAACGGGGTAGAAAATTCCTCCCTTGTTAGAAAACTAACTGACAATATTGGCAAGGTCTTAACTACTATTTTGATCGGAAATAACATAGTAAATATCGCAACGACTACTGTTGCTACTATATTTTTTACAGATCTTTTTGGGGCTAAGGGTGCCATAATTTCGACCATTGTCCTCACCTTAACTATTTTAATTTTTGGCGAGGTGACACCTAAAAATATCGCTTCATCTGCATCAGAAAAGGTTGCGCTTAGGGTGGCAAAGCCGATTAAGTTTTTTGATTTTATCTTAAAACCTATGTCGTTTTTTCTCCAAGCCATCACAAATTTTTTGACCAGGCTTATTATTGGGGAAAATGCTCAAAAAGGGGACATAGTTACAGAAGAAGACCTAAAAACAATTGTGGATGTTTCTGAAGAACAAGGGGTTATAAATGACCAAGAGTCAGAGATTATCAATAATGTTTTTGAGTTTGGGGATTCTGATGTTGAAGACATCATGACTGCAAGGACTAATATGGAGGCTATTGCAGTTGATATGGAAGATAAGGAATTAAAAGATTTCCTAAAAAATTGCAAACATTCAAGGATTCCAGTTTATGGCAAGTCTATTGATAATATCATAGGCATTTTACATATGAAGGATATAGTAGCTTTTATCGCAGAAGATAAGGAACTAAACATCGAAGAGATGGTTAGGCCTGCCTTTTATGTTTACGATAATATGCACATCTTTGACCTTTTTAAGCAGATGAGGGGCGAAAATGTATCCCTTGCCATAGTTATTGATGAATATGGTGGTACATCTGGAATTGTAACCATAGAAGATATTGTAGAAGAACTTGTTGGAGAGATTGAAGATGAGTATGACACCCATCTTGAAACTGTCCTTAAGATAAATGATAAGGAATATTTGGTAAATCCATCTATCCACATAAATGATTTTAATGATTATTTTGATACCGATCTAGAGCAAATCAAAAATGATTCTATCGGAGGATTTTTGATTGACAAGCTAGGCAGGATTCCAAAACTAGGCGATAGTGTGGAGGAAGATGGTATCAAAATAAGTGTAGTCCAGATTAATAGGTACAAACTCGAAATGCTCAAGGTAGAATTTTCTTAAGGGGGAAAAATGAGAGAAACAGTTTACATTACAGGCCACAAAAAGCCAGACACAGATTCAGTTATGTCAGCTATTGCCTATGCTGACCTTAAAAACAGGTTGGGAGAATACGATGCGATTCCAATCAGGCTAGGGAAACTTTCCCAAGAAAGTCGTTTTGTCCTTGATTATTTTGGGGTAAAACCTCCAGAAATCAAGGAATCTATGAAGCTTACTGTTGGAGATTTGGCTATTGATAAGGGAACCATGATTGACCCTTCTATCCCAATTAGAAAGGCTTGGGACACCTTCCAAAAGGGTGCTACAAATTCTCTTACAGTTGTGGATAATAAGGGAGAGATAGTTGGTATTGCTTCACTTTCAAATATTACTAAGTCCTATATGGATGTTTGGGATGATGAGATTTTAGGTCGTTCAAATACTTCTATTGACAATATAGTTGACGTGCTTGCTGCAAAAATTATTTGCCTAGATGATGACAAGGCCACCTTCCCTGGCAAGATGACAGTCTTTGCTATGGGTGGTGATGAAAAAAACTTAGACAATGTTTTTGCTGAAGGTGATATTGTAATAGCAGGCAACAGGACTGAATATTACGACTACCTGCTAAGGCAAAAAATTTCACTTTTGATTCTTACTAATGGGGCAAGCCTCGGTGAAGATATGGTGGACCTTGCCAAGGAAAATAAGGTTACAGTTATTTCAACAGAATTTAACTCCTTTATGACTTCAAGGCTTTTGCCACTTACAATTCCAGTTAGCCAGGTAATGACAACTGAAAATTTGATTTACTTTAAGACTGATGATCCTCTTGACCTTGTAAAGGATATGATGGCTAAGTCTAGGTTTAGGTCTTATCCAGTTGTTGATGCTAAAAAAAGAGTTGTAGGCTCTATTTCTAGGTACCACTTAATTTCATCAACCAAGAAAAAACTAATCCTTGTTGACCACAATGAGAGAAACCAATCCATTGATGATATAGACGAGGCAGAGATTGTTGAGATTATCGACCACCACAGGGTGGCAAATATTCTTACAACTGCTCCAGTATTTTTCAGGGCAGAACCTGTTGGATCAACTGCCACAATCATTAGCGAAATGTATCTAGAATCAGGTATTAGACCATCAAGGGAAATTGCAGGTATCCTTTGTGCGGCAATTATTTCTGATACCCTTTTATTTAGGTCACCAACTACAACTGACATTGATAGGAGAATCCTAGACAGGATGAGCAAGATTGCAGGAATTAATCCGGAAGAATTTGCCGATAAGATGTTTAGGGCAGGAACTTCCCTAAAGGGTAAGTCTGCTAAGGATTTAATCGAGGGCGATATTAAGACCTTTACAATCGGCGATGCCAATGTGAGAGTAGGTCAAGTTTTCACTATGAATCCTGAAGAGCTAGTGCCAATTATGGATGACCTTAAAAAGTTAATGGCAGATAAGATTAAGGAAAGAGGCGAAGATACCTTTGTCCTTGTCCTTACAGATATTTTCAACCAAAGAAGTGAACTTCTAGTTGTGGGCGAGTATTACGATGAAATCAAGGAGGAATTTGGCGATTTAACTCCAAATGGAACTATCAATGCAGATGGGGTTCTTTCTCGTAAAAAGCAAGTAATACCAAAGCTTACAGCTGCAATTGTAAAAGCGTAATAATAGAGTCTGCCATTTTTGGCAGGCTTTTTTCCTAGGAGATTTTATGGAAATTTTAGATATATACGATAAGGACAGGAGGAGAACTGGCAAGACCTATCCCAGAAATGAAGAAATTCCCCATGGTGGCTTAAGGCTTATAATCCATATCCTAATTTTTAGTGACAAGGGAGAGCTTTTAATCCAACAAAGGGCTGACCATAAGAAGATGGGTGGGCTTTGGGATATTTCATGTGGAGGAGCTTGTCAGATGGGTGAAGATTCTTGTGAGGGAGCAAGGCGAGAACTAAATGAAGAACTTGGAATAGACTTTGATTTTTCGTCTATTAGACCGATTCTAACAGCGAATTTCGCCCAGGGTTTTGATGATTTTTATATTCTTAGGAAAAATATAGGAATTAATGAACTTAAATTACAAAAAGAAGAGGTCAAGGCGGCTCGCTTTGCGAGTCGTGCTGAGGTGTTGGATTTACTTGCTAAAGGCAAATTTGTAAAATATAAAAAATCTTTTTTGGATTTGCTTTTTGACCTTAATGACGATGAGAGGTTTATGGTAGTATAAAAAAATCCCGAACTTATTTTTCAAGTTCAGGATGAATTTCTTAGTCGTTTAGTTGTTCGAGCAAATAATCTGGGTCCATGCCGTGAACCATGCAAGCTTCTTCAAGAGATTCATAAAGAGCTGTTGGACATGCTATGCAGCCCATACCACTCATCATGAGGATGTTGATAGCTTCTGGTTTAGCTTGGATTATATCGCCTATGATCATATCACGTGTGATAGTAACTTTGTTTTTGTCTTGTGTATTTTCGGTCATATTAACCCCCTTTTTGTCTTACTAACATTTTACTACCAAAGGGGAAATAAGCAAAGTAAAATACTAGGGTATAGGAGGAAGTATGGAAAAGGAAAAATTATTAGAAGAAAAGAAAAATGAATTAAAAATATTAGAGGAAAAAATCCTTGCAGGTTATAAGGTTAGTTTTTTGAAACTTTTTGCAGTTCCTTTGATTTTAGCAATAGCAGGGATGATAATTGGCAGTTTTTGTGGCTTTGACGATACTCAAAAAGTAGGCTCTCTTGTAATAATATTTATACTTGCCTTATTTATTTGTGGAACAATCACCAAGTATAGGCTTCATAAACAAGAGGAAAGTGATATAGAAAATAGGTTAAGGCTCCAAAGGGAAATTGTGAAACTTATCAAGGAGCTTAGGAATGAAAATAATTAAGTACTCCAAGTCTGAAGAATTTTTAAATATAGCCACCCATCTTTTGGGATTTGTGTTGAGTCTGATATTTTTCCTCCCACTTGTAATTTCAACCTATAAGGATGGGAAAATAGTTGACTTTTTGGCATGGCTTATGTATTTTATTGCCATTGCCTTGATGTTTCTAGCATCAAGCCTCTATCATTCGATGACAAATCCCCTAGCTCGCACGATTTTTAGGGCAATCGATCATGGGGTAATTTACCTTACAATCGCAGGATCATACACACCGGTTATCTTAATTGGTCTAAAGTCAACCTTCTCCATAATAATTTTTGTAATTATTTGGATATTGGCTATCACAGGGATTTCTATGAACATAATCGCCTTTGCTACAGGCAAGGAAGATAAGATTGGCAAGGCCTCAATGATAATCTACATGGCCATGGGCTGGATTTCAGTTTTGCTTTTGTATCAGATTTATAAGCACATTGGGATTTCTTACATTTTGTTTTTGGTCCTTGGTGGTTTATTTTACACAATAGGTGCAGTTTTTTATGCTATCAAAAAAATTCCTTATAACCACGCCATCTGGCATATTTTTATTCTGGTAGCAGCCTTTGTCATGCTTTATGGCAACATAAAATACTTGGGATAATTGAAAGAAAAGTAAATTTAAGTATAATATTAGCAGTCGAAGATGTAGACTGCTAATTTATTTTGGCAAAAATTCTCAAGGAGGATTAGTTATGAAACAAGAATTTAAGGCTGAAGCCAAAAAAGTAATGGATCTTATGATCCACTCAATTTATACAAACAAGGAAATATTTTTAAGAGAGCTTATCTCAAATGCATCTGATGCCCTAGATAAGCTATATTACGAAGATTTAAAGTCTGATAAAACAACAAACAAGGAAGACTATTTTATAGAAATCATTCCAAACAAGGAAGCAAGGACTCTTACAATCAGGGATACAGGTATAGGAATGGACGAGGAAGATTTACAAAACAACCTCGGCACCATTGCCAAATCAGGAACCGAAGCCTTTAGGAAGTCTGTCGATTCATCAGACATTAAGGACTTAATCGGTCAATTTGGTGTTGGTTTTTATTCTGCCTTTATGGTTGCAGAAAAAATTGAAGTTTTATCCAAAAAGTCTGGTTCTAAAAAGGCCCACATCTGGGAAAGCGAGGATGCAGACGGATTTACTATCAAGGAAGCAAGTAAGGCTAGCACAGGAACTGATGTAATTTTATACTTAAGGGAAAATACAGAAGATGAAAATTATGATATATATCTAGACCAAAATACAATTAGAGGTCTAATTCGAAAGTATTCAAACTATATCAGATATCCAATCCAGATGGAAATCACCAAGACTAGGATTAAGGAAGGTTCACCTGAAGATAAGCCAGAATACGAAGACTACAGGGATATGACCGTCCTAAATTCTGACAAACCAATTTGGAAAGAAGACAAAAAGAACCTCACAGACGAAGACTATATAAATTTCTACCAAGAAAGTCACTTTGGCTTTGATAAGCCACTTTCATGGGTTCATTTCAAGGCGGAAGGCCTGGTTGAATTTAGGGCACTCTTATATATTCCAGAAAAGGCACCTTTTGATTATTATTCAAAAGACAGGCAAATCGGTCTTGAGCTCTACTCCCATGGAGTAAAAATCATGGACTCTTGTGATGAAATCCTAGACGACGCCTATTCTTTTGTAAAAGGTGTGGTAGAATCAGATGATCTTACCCTAAACATTTCAAGGGAAACCCTCCAACAAAATAGGCAACTAAGGGTAATTTCAAAACAGATAAACAAAAAAATCAACGCTCACCTTAAGGAAATGATGGGGAAAAATAGGGAAGATTATGAAAAATTCTACAAAGAATTTGCTGATTCTATCAAGGTTTCCATTTACGAATCCTACGGGGCAAACAAGGAAGATTTACAAGACCTACTTCTCTTCTATTCTAGAAAGGAAGATAAGCTAATAAGTCTTAAAGAATACAAGGAAGCTGCTCCATCAACAGCCGAATTTATCTACTACGGCACAGGCGAATCCCTTGAAAAAATCAAGTCTTCTCCAGCTCTTAAAATGGTTGATGAAGATAAAGACGTTCTTTTATTAGACAAGGCCTTAGATGAATTTTTAATCAAGATGCTAGGCGAATACGAAGGGCTTAAATTCAAATCAATTACAGCAGAAGAAGAGTCAGATGAGAAAGATAAGGAAGATAGTGAAATCATATCTTTTATTAAAGAAGCCATGCCAGAAGACGTGGTAGATGTGACCTTCACAGACAAATTAGAAGACGTCCCATCCCTAATCAAAGAACGTGGCGAAGTCTCAATCGAAATGGAAAAGACCCTCAAAAACCAACCAAACGCCTTCGGCATCAAGGCAGAAAAAGTCCTAGAAATCTCCACAAAAACCAAGGCCTACGATCTTTTAGAAAAAGCCTTTAAGGATGACAAAGACAAGGCAAAAATGATAGCAGGACTACTCTTAGACCAAGCAAGGCTAATTGAAGGCCTAGAAATAGAAGACCCTGTGGCATATGCGAAAAATATTTGGAAGTTAATGTAAAATCAAAAAGGAAAGTACGGAATATCTGTGCTTTCCTTTTTTTAAGAAATCGTGTAAGTTTATTTTTTATGATATAATTAAAGTAATTAAGAGGTCAAAGAGGTGCTTGTATGAATGCACTTATAGACTATATTGAAAAATCTTGCTAGAACTTGGCAAGAGTTTTATGTATGTGGTAAACCTCGCCACCACAAATTGTTATGTGGACATTGTATTTTATAATCAAAGGAGGAAATATTATGAAACGTGGTTTTAGGATTCTTATTGCTATAATGATTTTATTTTCATTAACAGCATGCAAAGGAAAAGCAGATGGAGATATTACAATCGACAAAAGTGATTCAAAAAAATTTAGCGATGAAGAAATAGATTCTGCAATTAAAGTAGTAAAGGATAATTTTTCATTCCCAGGCTCAAAACTAAAATCACTTTGCTACGATGAAGATAAATCGGAAGATGCGATAAAAGATTTTATGGAATATGGAAAAGGCAAGGGCTCTGATATAGATCCAAATAATATTATTGTACTATTTTCAGATTTTGATATAAGTGGGGAAAATCCTGTCTTAAGTAAGGGAGAATACAAGAATTATAGCTGGATCTTAGTTCGAAAAAACAAAGACAAAGAATGGAAAATAGAAGATCAAGGTTATTAAAATGTAAAAGCTAAGCCTAAAGCTTTCTTTTTATTAAGCTTAATTAAGAAGTGAGCAAATGAACCAACAGAGATAATCTTATGTACAAATAAGGGCGGAGTCTAAGCAAAATATGCCCTAGGAAATTTATAAAAAAATATTCGCATTAAAATCACCTTGTATATACCAAACGGGAAAGACCTTGAAGAACAAGTAGGAAAGAGATTGAATCTTTTAGAGAAAAATTTGTCAAAGGTAAAACCTATGAAAAAAATTCCATTATAAAATCATAAGAGCTTTGCAAGCTATAGATTTGGTTAATTTAAAATAGTCAAAAATTCTTGACTATTTTTTCATCTTATGATATATTCGAAGTGAAAATACAACGAGTTATAAATATAAGAAAAAATACGAAAATATAAAGGAGGTAGACTTTATGGAGTTTTCAGATGGAGAACTACTAGTAATGGAAGAATTGTGGAAGGGCGATGTCTTAGACGAAAATGGAGAAATTCAAGCCCTAGCCTTATCAAAAATATTGATGGAAAGGCACAATATAAGCAAAACATCTTGCTACACATTTTTTGGAAGATTAGTAGAAAAAGGTGCCATAGCTAGGAGATATCCTAAATATACAATTAGGGTCCTTGTATCAAGGGAAGATGCCCTACTAAACAAGCAAAAAGAAGCCTTTCACAAACTTTTTAAGGGATCACTTTTAAATATGTGTAAAACGTTTTTACAAAATGAAGAAGTTACAAAAGAAGAAATAGAAGAAATGAAAAAATTAATAGCAAGCTTTGACGAAGAGGAATGCCAAGAGGAAGAAAAGAATGACACTAAGTCTAACTAGTGTTCTTATACTCGAAAAATCTATCAAAAGTTTTTTCTTACTAGCTATAATTTTCCTGGTTAGACCAATCTTAAATAAAAAATCCTTTAGGTCAGCAAGCCTTATCTTGTGGATAGTCTTATTAATCTACTTAATAAGTCCCTATGAACTTGAAATCGGAATAGAAAGCGTAAAGGGAAGTAGGATTTTACTTGCCATAACAAATTTTTTTAATTATTCCCTAGGCTGGTCAGTAAATAAAATAGGCTCTATATTTTTTAAACTAAACCGACTAATAGGTTCGATTTTGATTTTTACTTATTTGGGAATAAAAATTTATAAATTTCATACAGTTATGAAAAGGTCTATCCTTACCCACAATACTTTATGCGAGGAAAAAATAAGTGAATTTGGACTAAAAAGAAAAGTAGAGATTTATGTAAATAATAATTTAAAAACACCCCTTACTTTTGGCATTTTAAGACCCAAGATAATCCTACAAGATCATATCCTAGCTGATGAAAAATTGCTAGACCATGTTTTAATCCATGAACTAACCCATATAAAGAAATTTCATATCCTACTTAACCACATGATAAACATTGTAGCCTGCTTATATTGGTTCAATCCACTCTTGTGGCTAAGCTTAAAATACCTAGACCAGGATATTGAAATAAACTGCGATAAGCTAGTGGTAGAAAACTTAGGCGACACAAGAAAAAATAGGAAAGCTTATTGCTCATCAATGCTAAAACTTGTGGAAAGAGAATTTTATGAAAACAACCTATATTTAAAATTAAATCCTAACATAGAAAGAATGGAGATAATAAAAATATGGAAGAAAACCCTTCTGGGACTTATATCCTTTATCCTTGCCTTTACTCTTTCTTTGCCAGCCTTTGCCAATGTGACAGACCTTAGCCAAGATAGGGTTGATGCACAGGGTGAAGAAGTAAAAAGTATTGAAGTTAATATTGATGATAGGGTGCAAAAAATAAGTGATGAAGAATATCAGAAATTAGAATTAGGAAAGCTATCGGTAAGAGAATCTGGACTAGCAAATGTTGACGAACAAATAAAGCTAGGAAGTTTTGAAAAGACCTCCTATGAGTTTGAGATTAATGATGATAAGAACGAAGCTTTTATCATAAATTTAAAAGATATGTCTTGCTCAGGCGGAATTAAATATCAGGTATTTATAGAAGAAGATGGGGAAATCATTTATAATGGAAATTTTGCTTCGGACTCAATATTAAAAGTTAAGGGCCAAAAGGGAAGTGCTTATATTATCACTGTTTCTAATGAGTATAATAAAAAATTATTGGGAGAAGTAAGTATAAATACTTATGCGAGCAAATAAGACGCTTATCAAGATAAAAACATATTAAGAATATTGTCTAAAATATTTCCTATGATAAATTTTAGGTCTTATGTAGTGCTTTAAGATTATAATTTATTACAAAATAAATCTCTTACGGAGGATTATATGTTTATAAGAAAAAATAAGTTGATTAGATTAATATCATTAGCGATACTATTAGTATTACTGTCTTCTTGTAAGAAAAGTAATTTCAAATTTTCAGAAAACAAAGATAAAATTGAATATGTATTATCCTTATCAAGGATGCTGGAAAATCGTGCTGAGTTAATATTTATAGATAAGGATGGATCTATCATTGAACAAGCAAAGTACAAAGGGGCAAGTATAAATTCTCTAAATTATTTTGACAATAAAATATATATGCACTCGTATAGAACGAATGAGCATTTTATTTATGATGACAAGGGTTTTGAAAAATTCTCTTTAGAAAGTGAATATGCTGATTCTCCTAATATAACTACATGGTTTGTCAAAAAGGGTAAGGATGGTCTGATTGAAGGAATAAATGTCGGACTAATAGATACAGATTATTATATAACTAGCTTAGCTTATAGTAATGAAAAAGTCAGAAACGAGATTTTATTAAAATGGGAATATTTAGATGATGCAATCGAAGTAGATGGAAAAATATTTCTAGAAGCCTATAACGAAATATCCTCCAAATATAGGATAATTGTAATTGATAAAGAAAAAAAGACGTCTAATATAATAAATTTTGACAAACCTTATATAGACCCAGGCAAACAAATGATCCAGTTTAACGAATCTGTGGTTGATTATGGACATATTGGAAGTTCATCACTTTTGTATTTGATTGATTCAAATACTAATGAAAGTAAGGAAATTACATTTAAAAATGAAAATATATTGTATGTATTTGTAAATGACAATCTAAAAGTTATTACTAATAAAAATATATATGACTTAAACAGTGAATTAGAAATAGTTAATAAAAAAGAAATAGAAGATACAGATTTAATAAAAGATATAGAAGACAATAAACTTGGTTTAAGAAAAATTATTGATAAGGAAAATATTCTAAGCGTTCTTTATACATCAGAAGATTTTGATAATGTGGAAGTTGGTTGTATAAGAGAATATGACAAAAAAGATATGAAACTAATAAGAAACATAGATATTAAACTTGATGGAAGTAGGGAATGGATGGGAGAACAAGTAGATTTTATTAGTATTGATAATAAATAAAATTTACGGATGATTTTCAGACATGAAATTTTTATTGAATATTGAACTTTGAGTTGATAAATCTATGTAAGGTTGACATATTATAAGGTAGATCAAAGAGGTTATTATAATGAAATTTAGTTTAGATATATATTCTTTCTTAATGCTAAGTGTAATTGTAATAATAATTGTTTGTTTAAAGGATTAAAATAAAAGGGGAGCGATGTCATGAGAAAAATAAAAATTATAGTATATAGCTTATGCGTCATAATTTCTTTTCTGATTTTAGGAGAATTATATGTTTATAATTTAGATAGCTTTTCTAATGATTATATTAACTGTACTTTTGCTGTTAATCAAGTAGAGGATTTAAGTGTTGCAAAAAAAGATTTCGTAGACATAGCAGAAAAATATAATTTAGGAATTTTTGCTTTAGAAAACAAGTTACCAAAAGAAAAACGAAAAGAGTACCATATCTATGGTAATGAAATTGGGCTTAAAAAACTTCAAAAAACATTTAATAAACAAGGTGCTTATAATAGCCTAGTAGCAGGTGAAGCAGAGGTTATATTCCATGACTGGAAGGAACTAGAGAATGTAGATTCCTTAAAAGTATTGTTCTTCACCAATGATGTCGAAGATTTAACCCAAACAAGAGAGTTTAAAAAAGAACTTATCGATCAATACGGGGGAGGATTCCCAAAGTACTATGGAAAATCCAATACATTGAGAAACACAACTCTTCTCGTGCTGTCAATTGTTTATCTTGTCCTCATTTTGATAACTACATTCGAACTACAAATTAGCAAAAAAGAAAACTATATAAAGCTTATACAAGGTGTGGATATTGTAAAAAGCAATTTGAAATTATTTTTCAAAGAACAGCTAATTTTGGGTATGATTACAGCTATCTTATACCTTTTTATAAAGAGATTCTATTACTTAGAATACATAAGATACTATTTAGCTGTTGCATATAGTTTACAGTTATTGCTGGCCTTAATACTCTATATAAGAACAGCAAATAAAATTGAAAAAACTGGGATTCGTGCAGAAAACAATAATACTGTAGTAAAGATTTCATACGGAGTTCGAGTTATTGTCCTATTGATTTTAATACAGTTAATGTACAGCAATGGATTGATTATAAAAAACGGATTAGACTATGCTAAGCAGAAACCTTTTTTTGAAAATCATAAAGAATATTCCTACTATCAATTAAATTACCGAATTGATAATTCCTTGGGGAAAGATATTGATAATACCGACGATACAGCCCTTATTCATAAATACTTAAACGACAAATATTATGAACGTTCAATGTTGATGTTTAATTTTTCAAGAAATTTAGGTGGGCTGGAATCCATATTAGTAAACAAAAAAGCATTAGAGGAGCAAGAGATACATCTACCTCTCCATGACTTAAAAGAAGGAACAGACTTGGCTGTTTTTTACCAATCTGAATTATCTGATGATACAAAGGAGGAGATAGAAAGAGTTCTAGAGCTATACTATCCGTCCAATAGTAAAATTGATTACGTACAATATAAGGACAAGATAGAAATTATAGCAATCAATGATACCAACAGTTTGCTCCGAAGTGTTCTATTAGAGTCTCCTTTAGTAATTTTAGAAACAAGAAACATGGGGATTTCAATCAGCAATGCGGATGCTAGGCTCTATTATGCCTATTCAACACCCTATGATATAAGTGGTCAAGAATATGAAGAACTAATTGAGAAGTTTCAGCTAGAAAATCAAATAGCAAAACGAACAAACATATATGATGTATTTACATTTGAGTTGAATAATATACGACGTAATACGACAATGTTATTATTTATGAACCTGCTATTTTTAGGCTTAAACTTTTTGATTTTAGCTTTTATAATAAGAATGAAGTACTTTTTGCGTCGTAAAGAATTTGTATTAAAGACAATTCTTGGCTATAGCATTTTTGAAAAAAACAAAATATTTTTATTAACTCAAGCATTGACTGTACTTATCAGCTTATTGATCAGTTGTCTTATTTATATACATCTATCTGTCTTTAACTTTAAAGTGTTTATGATTCTTGCGATAGTATTGATAACACTGGAAATAATCTATACTATGATTCAAGTAAAGAGTAAAGAAGAGATACTTCTTGCTCATATAATAAAAGGAGGTCAATGAAAGTGATACAGATAAAGAATTTATGTAAGAACTTTGATGAACATGTACTGTTCAAAAACTTCAATTTAATAATTAATGATGGGGATTTCCTTTGTATCTCTGGAGATAGTGGGACAGGGAAAACTACCTTATTAAATATGATCGGTCAACTAGAGCCATATCAAGAAGGAGAAATCCTATTTGAAGGAAAACCAATTGAAACTAAAAAGGATAAACTCGATTTATTCAGGAAAAAACTTGGGTTTATCTTTCAGAATTTCGTGTTAGTAGAAAGCAAAACAGTGGAAGAAAATCTAAAGCTTATAAGAAAAGAAGATCGTACGGATGTAAGTATAGATTCTGCATTAAAAATGGTAGGTCTAGATGATAAAAAAAACAGTAAGGTATATACTTTATCAGGTGGTGAACAACAGAGGGTCGCTATGGCTAGGTTGTATTTAAAAGAATGCAAATACATACTTGCAGACGAGCCGACTGGGTCTCTAGATAGAAAAAATGCGGAAAAGATATTTGAGATTTTAAAGCAGTTAAATGATATTGGAAAGACAATTATCATTGTAACACACGACGAATATCTAAAGAGTAAAGTAGAGAAAAGGGTGAATCTCAATGAAATGTAAAGATAGAAAAGTTTTATCTAAATTTATTTCAGCTATCTTAATTATAGTTTTGGTATTTCATCTCTTGTGGTATATAAATTACTCAAAGTTCCCAAAAGCAAGCGGTTATGAACTGGGTGTTAAAAATTACTATAAAGAATTTGAGGAGTATATTATCTCTTATCATCCTCCCCAATATCCAAGCTTTACTGGGAACTATGCCATAAGCGACTATGAAGAAGATGTTCAAATAATTTTTTGGCCTAAAACACTAATGAAAAAAGAATCTGAAATCGGTGTAACACTATACAATAAGGAGAATAATACCAGTTACTCATTTTATGTAGATGATCAATTTAGATATCTAGCAGATAAAAGTACTCTTGATGAACCTGAAGAAGAAATAGCTTTGAAGTTGTTAGAAAAGAAAGAGGGTAAATTAAAAGAGTATATGACGGTCTTGTTAGACGAAATAGAATCTAAATAAGAGACAGCGGGTGAAGCTACTACTGCAGCAGGTGCAGCATTGTTGAAGTTTCTGCATTAAACCTTGCAATAGATAATTGTTAGAGAGTTTGGAGGCTTTAACAGTGGGAAACATAGATTAAATTTGATTTCAATATCTAAGATATTGAGGCCAAATAAAATTATGTGAGGAGGCTTTATAAGATGTTGAGAAAGTTATTAGTTAAACCATCTGTCTCAATAATTTGTTTAATATTAACATTAATATTAGGCATTGTTGGAAACTATGTATGGGTGACTTTTCGAACAGGAAGTGGAGAAATAATAATTAGAAAATATAATTTTCTATCAGCAACAATATTTGGATATGGATTACATTTTCCTTTAATTGTTATCATTATAACGATGAGTTTGTTGTTACTTTCGATATTGAAATTGCTTAGATCTTCAGATAAAATAAGGTTTAAATTTTTAGTTATATTAGTTGTTATAGACATTGTTTGTATTATTCTACCTATTCTAATAGGAATGCAAATGCTTAATATGGGTTTGTGTGTATGCTTGCATTGTTGATTTGCAATTTGATTTCAAGTTTGTCGAAATTAAATGATGAAATCTTAGCTACTAAAGGACAATCATAAATAGAATAGAAACAGGAAAAACAATTCCGAGCTAAAAAACTGCTAACGATATAGTAAACGATTTAGGTGTTTGTATATATAAAATATTTGACTTAGATTAAAAGTAAACTTTTAGGAGTTTAAATTGTAGTTGGTAACTGCGTGTTAAGATGTGTACATCAAATAAATGAAATTGGGGTGAACTTTATGAACTATAGTAATCCTCAGAGGTATAAGAATAGCGATTAGTTTAGATGCTATATTATATAATATAGTTAGAAACAACAGTTGGAAAAATTGATTATATTTGATTTTAATGTCAAATATATTAAGGTTAAACAAAATTATATGAGGAGATAAGAAATGAAAAAAAGATTTACTCTATTAATAGCTATGGTGATGTTGTTGACAGCGATGGCAACAAATGTATTTGCTTCATCAGCAAATAATAACTCAGAAGTCATCCCTAAAGAAGTGCAAGATTGGTTTAATGGGTTAAGTAAAGAGGAACAATTGAGTGTAAACTATGAGAAATTACAATCAATTAGATTGTCGGATAAGGATATAGAATGGTTAAGCTGGTATAATTCTCTTCCTAAAGAGGCACAACGAGCCGTGAACTATTTTCCAAGTGAACTTTTAAAAGTGTTCAGTGCTAATGAAGGTTCAAAAGTTGATATTGTCGACAGAAAAGCACAAGAAGATAACCAGGAAGAAGCTAAGAAACCAGCAAGGAAAGCAGGCAAAAACGCTAAAACTGGTATCGCTGGAGTAGCTGGGGTAGCGGGAATCCTTACAGCAGCATCAGTTGCTTACGGAGCAAGTAAAAGAGACTAATAATATAAGTAATTTAAAAGTTATGTTTTATGATAGTTTACCTGTTGTAATCATCAGTTTAATATTACAACTATTAAATGAAATGAGTTATAAGAATGGAAATATAAATACCGGACTTTAGAGATAATTAAATTTAAGTTTCAAAAATATAGTGTGTTAAACTATTTTTGTATGTGGAGGGGGAATAAAATTATGAAAAAGAAGGTTGTTTTCTTAATAATTATGTTGATAATAGCAGCAACAATGAGAAATTTATTTCCATCAACATCAAAGATCGACTCGGAAATACACAAGGATAGATATAAGGAGTTTGAATATTTTGGTAAAGAATATAATATTGGAAGCTTTCATAAAGATTTGTTAGAGTTAAAACCTGGCTTAAGTAGCGATGAAGTTAAACTATACACCCAGGATTATATAGATGCATAAATATGTTTAAAGACATTTATCCTGAGCTTTCTAGTAAAGAAATCGCTAAAAAGGCAAGTTCTAGCTTATTAAATAAAATGGATTATTTGGTTGATGATTATGAGTATTATAAGAGTAAAAATGGCAAGGCTTCTTATGAGCCAGATGGATATGAAGTAGTTATTAATTATATTAATGAAAACCTAAATCCAGGATATGAAGCGACACTAGACACGACTGAAAAGAATATTGAAATCTTAAAGAAAAATCTTGATAAAATGAATAAATCGGATAAAGACTTGGCTCTACTATCGAGGATATGGAATTAGAGGAGAAATTAAATGGTTACAAATAAAAAGAATGTTTTACTTATATCTATAATATCTTTTATTGCTGTTATTATTATATTTTTATACTTTAATAATGACAAGAGCCATAAAAAAACAAGGGAAATTTTACCGGAAAATTATTATGAAATAGAGTTTTGTGAAGGAGATGCTTATAAAAAAGTAAAGTTTACAAAAGAAATAAAAAAAGACCTGTCTGATTTTTTGATTGCAAATGATATTAAAGAGTTAAAAAAAGATAATTGGTTAAAGATAGAACCAATGAAATTTATTAAATTTGTAAGTGATGGTAAAACTAAGTTGTTGATTTATACAGAAAATGATAATACTTATATAGAATCTTATGAAAATGGCAAAATAGTTAGGACATACATTATAGAAAGTGATGTTACTGAGAAAATTAAAAATATAATAAAAAATGGAAATTGATTATACGAATTCAAGAAAACATCCTATAAAGCAAATTTTCGTGATATAATTATTATAATAAGAAGAACTTTAAATAAGGAAATATTTTGATATTAAAAGATACGAAAACAATGCAGGATGGTGCAAGAGATGAAAAAAGAAAATAGAATCAATACGAAGAAAACCTTTGTTATTATAGTTCTAATTGCCGCAATAATAGGAGTTTTTTTCTATATGACTAAAAAGGAAAAGTTTTCAAACAAAGAAACGGCTTATTATATAGTTAATTCAGATATGTTGAAAAAATCCGGAGGTCTTACTGGACTTGATATTGATGGGGAAATTACTAGTGAAGAAAGATTGAAAATCCAAGATGTAACATTATTTGCCTACAAAGATAAGGAATTTTTAGCAAGTGGGCATAGGGCGAACAACAACCTAATTATTGATAAGGATGGGAAGGTAAAAGAGTTTTCCTTGCTAGATAATCCGAATTATTCGGGGGTAACTGCTCTTACATCAGATGGAGAAAATGTTATAGCCATAATGAATGGCAACCTTGCTGATAATACTTACCAGAATTTGTTGGTAATTCAGGATATAGAAGGAAATGTGAAAGAGAAAAAGATTTTAGATATTTATGCATCAGATGCGATATTTTCTGGTGATAAAATTTATATAGTGGGTTCTTTCTTACAAGTGGATAAAGATCTCTGGTCCAGCAAGATAATCTCTTATGACTGTAGCAATGGTGAAATAAATGAGAATATAATATCTAAAGATAGTCGATATGAGAAAGGTGTGATTATAGAGGATAAGATATATTGTCAGTCTGCTAATATGGATAACGAGGCAAGAAAAATAGATGTGCTTGATAAAAATATTTTGAAAAAAATCAATGAGTTAGAATTTGATGATTTAATTAACGGTATTTTCGCATTTAAAGAAGACCTTTACGGCATATTTGATAATAAGATTTGCAAGATAAGTTCTAATAATGAATTAACCAATCTATATTCTCTTTCAAATGACAAATATGTGGAAAGTTACATTATAGATGATGAAAACCTATATGTTTATTCAAGAACTGAAAATCCAACAAAGGAAAAAGGAAAAATTAACCTCGGAAATATTACGAAATACAATCTTAATAGTGGAGAAAGCCTTGAAACACCGATCTTAATTAGAAATAAAAATTATGACAATATAATTTTTTATCCTGTTAAGTAGGGTGGTTGAAAAAATTAAGGAAGGTGGATTTTATGAATTATACTAAGTCTTTGAGTTTTAAGAAAGTTTTGACTATTTTGATCGGTTCCTTTTTGCTTTCTGTTATGTTTTTACTGACAAGTTGCAGCAAAGAGCCTGTATCAGAGAACAAAGAAGTGGAATTTCCTTTGGATGATAAGGGATATCCACAAAACAATGTGGTAATGATAAACAACAAAGCTTATCCTATAGATCTTGTAGGAGAATTACATATGGGTTCTGAAATTGAAATTAAAATGGATCAAGATAGCGACCTTGTTGAGATTGTTCTTCCTCAACGTCTTCCTATTAATTATTGGAGCCTTGATGAAAAAGAAAATTTGAATTTAATTTCATATATTATGACTGATTTTCCAATAAAAAATGAGAATATGGTCGAAGGTCCATCAGCAGCTGTGCAAAAATTTGTGCTTAATGTTGCCAGAGAAGAAACTTCAGAAATTTTACTAAAATGGGCGAATGTGGATGAAGTGGATAAGTTATTTAAGGATAAAAAAGAGGATTATCTCTTAAAAATAAAAGTAACTTATTAGGAGATTTTTAATAAAAAGGCGAGCGGAGAAGAAAAATTTGAAAAGGAGATGACTTATGAAAAATATTTATAATATCTGTAAAACATGTCTCGGAATACTTTTTGCCTTAATTAGCATATATGTCATTAAAGAATGTGTTTTTGGCCACTATATTGAAGGAGTATTAATGGCTAAGACTTTGCCCCTATCAATTACCCTGATAGCCATAGCAATCTTATTTTTTGCTATAGAAAATAAAAATAAGGGCGAGTAGGTTTTGCCCTATAAAGGATAAAATAAAAAATTTTGAAAAACGATTAGGAATAAAATCTTAATCGTTTTTATATTGCTATAAAAATCACTTAGAATCCAGTATAGTAATCATATAAGAAATATCGAGGGAAGATTTCCCTTTTTTATTGGAGGAAGTATGGAAGATATTAGAAAATCTGCCTGGCTTGAATTGACTGAGGCAGAGCTTAAAGATTTGGACGTTTTTTCTAAGGATTATCTTGGCTTTATGGATAAGTCTAAGACAGAAAGAATGGCTGTTAAGGAAATTATTAAAAGAGCGGAAGAGGCTGGTTTTAGGCCACTTGAAGACTTAATTAAGGCTGGCGAAGTAAAAGCTGGGGCTAAGGCTTATGCTATAAATAGAAACAAGGCTGTGGCTTTATTTGTCCTTGGATCTAAGGACCTTGAAGAGGGCATGACCATTGTTGGTTCCCACTTGGATAGCCCAAGGCTTGACCTTAAACCAGTTCCACTTTTTGAAGAAAGTCACGCAGCTTATTTAAAAACCCACTATTACGGTGGTATTAAAAAATACCAATGGACAAATATTCCATTAAGTCTAGTTGGCGTTGCTTTTAAAAAAGATGGCACAAAAGTTGAAATATCAATAGGTGAAAAGGATGATGACCCAGTATTTTTCATCTCTGAACTTTTAGTCCACCTATCAGCCGACCTTAACCAAAAGAAGGCGGGCGAAGTTATAGAAGGTGAGAAACTCAACATCATGGTAGGATCAATTCCTCTTAAGGATGAAAAAGAAAATCCTATCAAGAAAAATGTTTTAAAATACCTAAAGGAAACCTATGGCCTTGAAGAAGATGACTTTATGGTGGCAGAATTAAATGTAGTGCCAGCCACCAAGGCACGTGACGTTGGCTTTGATAGGTCAATGATAATGGCTTATGGCCACGACGATAAGGTATGCTCTTTCGCTTCTCTAAAGGCAATCCTTGAAGCTGGAGAAAATATACCAGAAAAAACTCTAGTGGGTCTTTATGTTGACAAGGAAGAAATCGGCTCTGTTGGTGCAACAGGTATGACTAGCCAATTTTTCGAAGACATGGTCCTTGAAATATTGGAAGCCGAAGGCAAGGGCAATATTGTTAGCCTAAAGAGAGCCCTCAGAAATTCTAAGGTCCTTTCTGCTGACGTAACCCTTGCAGAAGATGCGGGTTATCTTGATGCAACAGAACCAATGAATACAGCCAAACTTGGCCACGGTGTAGCTCTTACAAAATATACAGGTTCACGTGGAAAGGGTGGGTCAAACGATGCTGACGGAGAATATTTATCTGAAGTAAGACTTGCCTTTGCTAAAGAAAATGCCATTTGGCAAACAGGGGAACTTGGCAAAATCGACCAAGGTGGTGGTGGCACAATCGCCTATATCCTCGCAGAATACGGCATGAGCGTTGTTGACTGCGGTACTCCAGTCGTATCCATGCACGCACCTCTAGAAGTAATTTCAAAAGCCGACCTCTACCAAACCTACAAAGCATATCTAGCTTTCTTTAAATACATTTAAGCTATTGAATTGTACGCATTTACTAGGAATTAAAAAACTCATAAAAATATTTGACATTCGTTTTAGCTAGTGTATAATAATAGTTTTTCTTGACTAAAGGACCATCTGGAAGTATAGTGATACAAGTATCAAATGGAAGGATGATTAAATGGCACAAAGATCAGTTCACGATATTAGAAAAGAAGTAGAAAATTCGGTGGGCAAGGAAGTTATCCTTAAAGCCGATATGGGCAGGAAGAGAGTTAAAACTAAGACAGGTGTCATTGTGGATGCATTTCCAAGTGTATTTACAGTTAAGGTCAACAACGAATTTGATGTGGAAAGAACTATATCTTACACTTATTCAGATATATTAACATCTCAAGTAAAGTTGACTACAGACAAATAAAAATATGGGACTGTTGGGAAAAACAGTCTCTTTTTTGTTTTATATATAGAAATTTTAAGGAAGGTAGTATGAAATACGCAGATTTACACATGCACACCTCATTTTCAGATGGGGACTACGATATAAAAGAAGTAATAGAAATGGCAGTGGGGGCAGGCATCAAAACCATGGCCATAACTGACCACGACAGGGCAGACCACTTTGAAAAAATTAAGGAAATCGGCAAAGACTTCGATATTAGACTAATAAAGGGCCTTGAAATATCGGCCTACGACTTTGATAGCCACAAAAAAGTCCACATCGTTGGCCTATTTTTGCCAGAATCTACACCGGAAATTGATAAACTTAATGCCATAACCAATACAAAAAGGGAAGCCTATCACCTTTCTCTTTTGCCAAAACTTGCCAAAGATGGATTTGAACTTGATTACGATTATTTAAAAACTTTTGCAAAAAACTCTATAATTTATAAGTCTGATATTTTTTGGGCCATGAAGGCAAAATATCCTGAGAGGATGGAGGGAGTCGGTTTTAAGGATATTTTCCACGAAAAAACCACTGATTCCCTTGCCAGGACCATGGGCTATATTCCAGTAAAAGACGCCATAGAGGCTGTAAATGCTGACGGGGGCCTATCAATCCTTGCCCATCCTCAAGAATATGACAACTGGGATGAAATTGAAAAATACAAGGAAATGGGACTTAGAGCCATGGAAATAAATCACTCCAGGATGAAGGACGGAGACTTCCAAAGGGCAGAAGATGTTGCGAAAAAACTTGATTTATTAATGTCAGGTGGGTCTGATTTTCACAGGTTAGGTCGTTTTGAACTTGGAGACTTCGGCCTAAGCGAGGATGAATTTAGGGCCCTAGAGGATGGATTTAGTAGAAATAATTAGTTAAGTTGCTTTGCCAAAAAATTTATAAACAGAAAAACGGATTAGCCTTTAATCCGTTTTATTGTTGGAAATTTTAGTCTTCTTTTTGTATGATTTCAATCCTGTAACCATCTGGGTCGGTTACGAAGAAATACTTGTTTGAGTTTGGTGTTAATCCTCTTATCTCTGTTACTTCATAGCCTTTGTTCATCAAAGCTTCTCTTAGAGTATAGATGTCTGGGTGGGAAATGGCGATGTGACCGTAGCCAGTGCCGACTTCGTAGCCTTCTTCCTGGTCGTAGTTGTAGGTTAATTCTAATTCAAAATCTGGTGAATCAGGAAGAATTAGATAAACTAAATCAAATTTCTTATCTGGAAACTCCTTCCTTCTTGATTCTACAAAACCCAATTCTTCTGTATAAAACTTAAAGGACTTTTCAAGGTCCTTGACCCTAACCATGGTGTGTAAAAATTTCATAAGCTCCTCCTTATTTTATATATAACCCAAAAGGGGAAATGTTATTCACTTAAAATAAATTAAAGTTTAACCTCTTAATAATTTTTAATAAAATTAAAGTTGACTTTAATATTATTTAGGTTTATAATGGTATTAACAAAGGAGGATGCCATGGGAAATGATAAGAGAGAATGGATTGAAAATCTTGACGATAGCGAAATTGACTTTATCAAGAGATTTATCCTAGAATCGGGATCCTTAAAGGAAATGGCAGCTATCTACGGCGTATCCTACCCAACAGTGAGGTTAAGGCTTGATAGGCTGATTGAAAAGATAAAATTATCAGATAAGGAAGATAAGTCCTATGTGAGCCTAATAAAATCAATGGCCATAGACGGGAAAATCACCCTAGATGCAGCCAAGATTTTGATTGAAGAATATAAGAAAGAAGGAGAAGAGAAATGAAGCTAGCTGCAGTAAACTCAGTAATAACAATTTTAATTTTGTTCGTACCATTAATTTTGCAAATTTTGATTTGTAAATATATAAAGGGAAGAGCAGGCTTAATCCTTCCAGGGATTTCTTTTATAATATCGATAATATATATGTTAAATATACCAGAAATTGATGGTAATTGGTGGATAGCCGTCCTTACAACTTTGGTAATAGCCAACATTCCAACAATAATCTACTACTTAATTTACAGGTACTACGACAAAAAAGAAAAACAAAAAGACGAACTAGACAAGATGAAAATCATGGATATGTAAAAAATAGAGCTAAGGAAGACCTTAGCTCTGTTTTGGTATTTTCATTAGATTTTTTATTCCATAACTTTAAATTTTCAAATTATTTATTTTTTAGCTCAAGATATAATGTACCATTAGATTCATCAAGGATCTTAAAACCTAAATCCTCATGGATTTTCAAGGCAAAAGAACGTTCTTTTTCAAAATTATTGGCAAGGGCCCTTATAGAATCATAGGAAAAAGCTTTATTGACTAAAAGTTTTAGTCCTAATTTTCCATATCCTTGGCCCCTAAATTCGTCCTTAATCACAATTCCTATATCCCTTGTAAAATCATTAAGTCTTGAGGGATGAAAATTTACATCTCCTACAAAGGATTTTAAATCTTTGTCATAAATATAAGCGTAAAAATACTCGCTTGGATTTGAAAAATAAAGTTCGTACCATTTTTCCCAATAAGCCTGGTCATGAGTGATAGTGCCAGTTTCCTTATCATAGCCTTGATAGGGAAGATCATAACCTTTGTTGTAGGCCATGGTGGCTGGATCATTTAGGAGATTTTTTGCAAAGTCTAATTCATTTTCTTTTGGGAGATATAGTTTTATGTTTTTCATTTTTGATTCTTGCATACAAAAAGTAGGTGGTTAGTTGCTCCTAGTGTTTCTGAGTCTTTACAGTGACTTAAGTGCCATTCTAGATAATTTTTAAATGATTCTTCAGCCATTTCATCAAGGTACTTACTCAAAACTTCTGCGAATCCATCACTTGCTACTATGTCTTTTATTTCAATATCCTCACCTTCAATCATTTGTCTTGCTTCATCGACTTTGAAAAATATAAAAGGCCTATCAATTAATCTTTGTTTTCTAATGTCATAACTTGGGCTTGAAAAAATATTTAGGTTATAGTTGATAGATTCGCTAATTAAAACCATGTCGTGATTTATGTAGGAAATTAATATGTGTCCACCATTCTTGCAGATTCTTTTAGCTTGCCTAAGCACGTCTATTCTATCTTTGTCATCAGATAAGTGATACATTGGTCCAAATATTAAGACTAGGTCGAAATAATTTTCTTCTAAATCCTTTAGGTCGAAAGATGACTTATTATATGCTCTTATATTTGAAAATTTCTTTGCTTTCAGCTCTAGGTTCATAAAGTTTGTACTAGATGGCTCAAAAGCAGTAACTTCTTTAACTTTAGGGGCAAGGTGGATTGTATAAACTCCTGTACCGGCTCCTACATCAAGAACCTTAGAATTTGCATTAATTAATTTATCTATTTCCCTTTGGGTAGTGATTTTCTCAACCAGACCGGTTCTTGATTTAAGACGGCTTTCTTCATCAAAGAGTTTATAGAGCTCTTCATTTCTTTTTAAATCATCATCAATTTTTATAATATTTTCCATATCCATAAGAGTCTCCTTTTATATAAATATACCCTAAAGCAAGGAAGGAGTTAGATATGTTATAGAAACTTGAAAAATTAAGTGATTTATCATATAATCTTGTTAAGAGAAGCCACCTCTTACCCATCAAAAAAGCCGCAAAGCTTTCAAACTTTGTGATACAAAACTACAAGTATTTCCCATTGGGACATCGAAAAAAGAGGAGTTGCACCTCCTCTTTTTTCAGTCCTTATTTCTTTTTTCTTTCCATAGCTCGAAAAGAATACTTGATAATAAGGGTAATACAAAACTTGAGATTACTGCTAATAGTATCTCTAACAAGTTTTTCCCCATAGAACACACCCCCTTTCTATCGGGGATAATATTATTATAGCACAAAATTATATAACAAAAAAAATCCGAGATTTAGAAACCACGGATTTTTTTAATTTGGTGGAGAATAGGGGACTTGAACCCCTGACCTCTTGGCTGCCAGCCAAGCGCTCTCCCAGCTGAGCTAATTCCCCAAGATAAATTTATTATATCATATGTAAAAAGAAAAAGCCACCCTAGCGAGTGGCTTTTAGTGAAGATAAATTAGTTATTACCTTTATCTTCTGTTTTTTCTTCTACTTTTTGTTCAGCTGCATCTTTAGCTGCATCTTTTGCTTCGTCTTTAGCATCTTCAGCTTTTTCTTCAGCTTTGTCAGCGTCTTCTTTAGCGTCTTTTGCATCTTCAACTTTTTCTTCAGCTTTTTCTTCAGCTGGAGCTTCTGTCTTTGTAGTTGTTTCTGTTGGTTCTTCAGCTTTCTTGTCTGCTGAGTTACCACATGCGCTTAGCACTAATGCTAAAGCTAATAGAGAAAATAATTTTTTCATAGTACCCTCCTATATTTTCTTGTGTACCCATTCTCCTAAATTAAATCTGTGTCTTAGACTTATAAATCTTGATGCTTGGTCAGATAGGATACCCACCCAGATACCAGCAAGTCCTAAGTTTAGAACATTAACACAGATAAGAGTTACTATGGATCTGATAAAGGTTACAGACACAAGTGCAACTCCTAACGTATATTTTACATCACCTGCGGCCCTTAAGCAACCCCCATATATAACTTGTGATATCTGGAGAAGGACGATAATTGTAAGAAACCTTGAAATTAGAACACCCATATCCAAAATATTATTTTTATCAAAAAATATAGAAAATATATCTCTACCGAAAAATATGAGGATTAGGGATATTATTACAGAAAATATAAAGCCTAACTCCTGGCAAGACTTGCCTAGTTTGAGAGCTTCGTCCTTATGGTTCGCGCCTAGGGCATTGCCTGTAAGGGCTATGGCAGCTGTTTGCATTCCGTCACCAAAGGAGAAGGATAGACTCAGGAGGTTCATGCCGACATTGTGGGCAGCAAAGGCCTCTGTACCAAGCCTTGCTGCAGTCATTGCTGTAATCATAAAGCCAATTCTTGCTGAGATATTTTCTACAAATAAATTTACGGCGAGGTTTCTGATTTCCCTAGCAATTTCTAGGGAAAATTTGAATTTGTTTTTTGCCATGGTTAGGAAATTCATGTAGGATGTCTTGTTAAAGAGGGAAATGATGCACATGACGGTTGCAACAACTGTTCCCAAGACTGTCGCAAGGGCAGCTCCCCTTACTCCCATTTTTGGAAAACCAAACCTGCCATTAATTAATAGATAGTTTAGGCAGATATTGACTACTGACGATACTAGATTGGATATAAAGGCTATTCGTGTATTGCCACACCCTCTGTGACCTGCGTTTATCAACATGGATAGGGCATTAAAAACCAGACCTAGCATGATAATAATGTAATAATCGTAGGCGAGCTTATGGGTTTCGGAGTTTGATCCAGCAAGCTCTAAGATTTTTCCAGCAAAAGGAATCATTACAAGGTCTACAATGATGACAAAAAATATCATTATGTATAGGGCAGTTGTGAGGGTGACATTAGCCTTATCTCTTTTTCCTTCGCCTTGGCGTCTAGCAATTAAGGCGGAAACGGCAGCATTTAAGGCAAAAAATGTTGAAAGGGCAAGAAATTTTGGCTGGATAGTTAGTCCGATTGCAGCAATAGCAGCAGGTCCTAGGCTTGATACCATAAAAGTATCAATAATTCCTGCAATAGAAACAAAGAAAAATTCTAGAACTGCTGGCCAAGCTATTGTCAATGATTTTTTGAAATATTCTTTTCTATTTAATTTCATAGCTAACACCCGATTAAGGTAAGATATTTTTCAATATTAATCTCTCTTGCACCTGGATTTTCTCTTTCATTTGCAAGGAGAATTTTTATTATATCTTGAGATGTTTGGTTAATAGCTTCGATCATTTTGAAATCTTTAAGCAAGTAGCCTATAAAAAGACCGTCAAAGAGGTCGCCAGTGCCTCCTACTTTTAGGTCTAGCTTTTCATAAGGGATAATTGTTTGCCTGCCATCATTATAGATTATGCAGGATTTATCATTGGTATTTGCAGATGTAGTTATTATCTTTTTGCCATTTTCTGTAAGTTTTCTTATGTCTAGGTCTAAAAATTTTGCTTCGGTTTCATTTGGAATTAAAATATCTGCTACTTCTATTAGGTCCTTATAATTTTCGATTTTACTTTCATCAAGGCCCTGGTAGAGACTACCATCATCTCCCATGATTGGGTCAAAGACGATGGTTGTCTTGTAGTCGAGACTTTTTATAAAATCTTTTATCATTTCCTTTTGACTTTCATCTTCTATGTAGCCCATAAAGATTAGGTCGAATTTTATTCCTAAATTTGTCCAATTTATAAGACTTTCTTTGATAAAGGGATCTATATTAAAAAAAGCATTCCCACCGAGGGAAAAATTATTTGCTATCATTGCTGTTGGCAGCAAAAAAACTTCACAGTCCATGTAGGAAAGTACGGGTGCCATAAGTCTTGCGGCAATCTTTCCCTTGGATACGAAGTCGTTTAGAATTAGTACGTTTTTCATTTTATTCTCCTTCTTTATATCTTATGGATTTGCAATAATAAGTCAAATCTTAAGGATAAAAAACTTTATAGAAGTATAGTAGCAGTATGAAGGACTATAAGAAAAATGTAGTTAACAAAATTAAAGAAAACAAGTATGTCAAGAAGACAAAAAAAGGTCTAGGTTCTTTGATATTCTCGAGGGCAGGGCTTTTTGCATTTTTGATTCTTGCCCAAATTTTCATCCTGGTAGGACTTTATAGGTATTTTGGGATTAACCAATATTATCTTTTTGGAGGTTCATCCATCCTTAGTATCATCATGTTGATGGTGATTTTAAATATAAACGATATGAACCCTTACATGAAATTGTCCTGGGCACTTTTTATCATTGTAGCACCAACTTTTGCTATTATAGCTTTCTGGATGTCTTACTTTAAAATCGGCTACAGGAGTGAGCACAAGAGGGTTCTGGACCTTGAAAGAGAGTCGAGAATCTATCACCAAAGGTCTCTTAGCAAAAAGGAACTCATGGCGACAGAGGATAAGAGATTTATAAATCTTGCGACCTACCTAAAATACATTGGGGGATTTTCTGCCTATAAATCAAGTAAGTCCCAATACTATAAGTTGGGAGATACTATGTTTGATGCCATGTTAGAAGATATAAAAAATGCTAAGGACTTTATCTTCATGGAGTTTTTTATACTCGACTATGGCTATATGTGGGGAAGCATTCTTGAACTTTTGGTAGAAAAAGTCAACCAAGGTGTAGAAGTTAGGCTTTTAATCGATGGATCAAACCTAATAACTAGGCTCCATTCTAATTTCGAAGAGGAAATGGAAGAGTTTGGAATCAAGTTTAGGGTCTTTTCCAAAATGTATCCTATAGTTTCTACCTACCTAAATAATAGGGACCACAGGAAGGTCATGGTTATTGATGGCAAGGTTGGCTATACTGGCGGAATAAACATAGCTGATGAGTATATCAACAGGTATGAGCGTTTTGGCCACTGGAAGGATTGTGGTCTAAGAGTTGAGGGAGAGGCTGTAGAAAGCCTAACTGTTCTTTTCTTAACTATGTGGAATGCGTCCAAAAAAAACGAGGTCGACGAAGACTTTAGTCCATACTTGGAATATGTCACAGCCAAGGAAGAAGACGGTTATTACATTCCTTTTGCAGATAATCCTACAGACGATGAGAGACTTTGCAAAAATATTTACCTTGATATGGTGAATAATGCTAGGGACTATGTCTATGCAATGACACCTTACTTTATTGTGGATGATGAAGTGATTTCTGCCCTTCAAAGTGCCGCAAAAAAGGGCGTAGACGTTAGGCTTGGCATACCTCATATACCAGACAAAAAAGTTGCCTTCACCCTTGCTAAAAACCATTACCCGGAACTTTTAAAATATGGAGTTAAAATCTACGAATATACACCTGGTTTTGTCCATTCCAAGACTTGGCTTGCCGATGGGAATATCGGCGTAGTCGGTACAATTAACCTTGACTACAGGGCCCTTTATCAAAACTTTGAATGTGGAGTTTTGGTCTATAAATCAAAAAGCCTAGTGACAATCAAAGAAGACTTTGATGAATTTTTCAAAGCAAGTAAGCTTGTGACAGATGAAGATCTAGAAAATATGAAAACTTCAACCAAAATCGCAGGCAAACTCCTAAAACCATTTGCACCTTTGATGTAGGACTATAAATTAAATAAAAATAAGGCTGGAATCGCCCGGTCTCAGACTTTAGACAAAGTGATTCTCACCCTCATTCAGACGAACGAAATGAGGAAGAGCACATAAATTTGGGATTTAAATATAATTATAAATATTATATTAATTTGTCTATACTCTGAGGTCCGCTCTATCCAGTCTTTTTTATTTGACAAAAAACCAATCCTTGATATAATGATTATAAGATGTATGGTGTATGACCAAACAGTAAGGAGTTACGATGTTTAAATTAGACGCAAATTCAGAGACTCCTCTTTATATGCAGATAGTTGAGCAAACCAAGGTCGCCATTGCGGCAGGCTATCTTCAAAATGGAGATAAGTTTCCATCTGTAAGAGAATTATCCAAGGAGCTTTTGATTAACCAAACAACAGTTTCCAAGGCATTTAAAGAGTTGTCCAGTCAAGGAATTATTAAAACCCAACCGGGTATAGGTACGGTAATTGAGCTTAATAGTGAAAAAATCGATATCAAAAGAGATGAGTTTATTGATAAGCTAGAAGAAGACCTATCCCAAGCAATCTTCCTTAAGATTAGCAAGGAAGAAATTATCGAATTGTATGAGAAAGTAGAAGGTGAGATAGATGTTATTTGAAGTTAACAATATCAGCAAGGCCTTTGGCAAAAATCAGGTCCTAAAAGACGTATCTTTTGTTCTAAGACCAGGCACAATTACAGGTATAGTCGGCAGGAACGGGTCAGGTAAGACTACCCTCCTTAAAATCCTTTGCGGGATTTATTTGGCAGAAGCTGGGGTCTTTACCCTTGATAAGAAAAAACTAAGTGAAAATCCAAAATTAATCAAGCATATAGGATTTTTGCCAGATAGGTTTGATTATTTTAGTTTTTATAAGGCCAAAGACTTGCCAGAATTTTACAAGATAAGCTATGAAGACTTTGACAGCGATTATTTCTTTACTGAAATAAATAAAAACGAAATTGACCCAAACCAAAATATTAGAAATTTATCCAAGGGACAAAAAAACCTCTTAGGACTTATTACTATCCTTGCCTCCAAGGCTGATATCCTCCTAGTTGACGAGGTCCTTGATGGGATGGATGTTTTAAATAAAAAACTAATTCTTTCTTACATCCTAGATGCCAAGGAAGAGGGGAGAACAGTTCTTGCTTCAAGCCACGACCTAGACCATTTAACTGGGGTTTGCGAGGAGATTTTATATCTTTCTAAGGACGGCAGGCTCAAAAATACAAGTGTGGATACCAAAAATATAAGAAAGGTCCAAGTTGTTGTCAAAGACAAACTCCCACAGGCTTTGGCAGACAATTCTGTTCTTGTATCTTCTCTTGGTAGGGTCAAGGTAATCCTAATTAAGGCGAATGATAAGCTCTTAAGCGAGTATTTATCTGACGATGGAATTGTCCAATACGACATGCTTGATCTAAAAATAGAAGACTACTTCTATATGGAAGCTGGAGGTGAAATATGAAAGACTTCAGGAAATTACTCAAATTAACTTGGAAGAGATATGCAATATGGTTAATCCTTGTCGGATTTTTCTTCACCCTTTCAAACACCCTTGGGGTTAAAAGTAACTTAAAATGGGACGCAATAAGGATTACAGATAATGTAAGGCAAATGGAAAATTATCTTGGTGAGGAGAAAAGTCATCCGAAAGATCAAAAAATTGATGAAAAATATCTAAAGGAGGCAGAAAAAACAGCCCAAGCTTTTGCTAAAAAATATAAATTAAGATATAGAAAAGAAAGGTCTTATGATGAAGACTACATGGAAAAACTCAACAAAGACGACCTTTGGGATAAGCAAACTACCTACGAAGAATATATGAGAGGAAGAGAAAATATTAATTCCTATAAGCTAGACATGACAGAAAAACTAACAAGTTCTATGGCCCTATCCCTTGTCTTTATCATGATAATCTCAATGGGACTTACATCTATCGAAGAATCCCTAAACTACTATGACTTTACCAGGATGCTTCCTTGGTCAAAGAAAAGGGAATTTTTGATGAAAATAGGGGTTGCCCTAGTTTTTGGCATTGCCTTGTTTATCATAAATATCATAATGGTGAGTATTACAATAAAGGGGTCAGTTTTTTCTGAAATAGCAAATTTTGCAAAGATGGGGATTTTCCTCATGAAATCCATGATTTCCCTAGTGTCAGCATCCTTAGTTGGCGTATCCTTAGGACTTTTGGCTGGAAACTTCCTCGGCCACATAGGACTATCAATCATTGCCATAGGTTTTGTAGAATGGTTTAAACTTATAATATTTTCATTTTTGGGAATATTTGGAGATACCTATCCAGGGACTTTCAATGATGCCTATTATAATTTTAAAAATGACCTAGCTCCAGCAAGTAGAGTCTTTCTATCACTCTTAAATGCAGATTTTGAAAAGACTTCAACCCTTTGGGCGGGTTTGGTAGTTGCCTTAATAATAGCTGTTGGAACTTACTTCTTGATAGGAAGGTCTTCAGCAGAAAGATCAGGCTACATGGTTAAAAATAAGGCCCTATCAGAGATTTGCAAGTGGTCAGGAATCTTATCCCTAACTTCCATTCTCTTTGTGATAATATCAAGTTTTATTAGTTTTGATGGAGCAAGTATCATATTAAGGATCTTTGCCTACGCCCTTTCCCTCTTGATATCTTATAAGTTATTTGATATCCTATTTAAGATAAGACTTAAATTTTAAGAGGAGAGATATGGCAAAAGATAGACTAACTTGGGATGAATACTTTATGAGACTGGCAGAAACAGTTGCCATGCGAGGCACTTGTGACAGGGCCTATGTGGGTTGTGTTCTTGTAAATAGTGAAAATAGGATAGTTTCCACAGGCTATAACGGATCAATTAAGGGAAATAGCCACTGCGATGAGATAGGACACACCATGAGGGATGGTCACTGCATAGCCACCATCCATGCTGAGATGAACGCCCTTTTGTACTGCGCCAAGGAAGGGATTGCAGTAAATAATTGTATTTGCTATGTGACCCACTTTCCTTGCCTAAATTGCACAAAGAGCCTAATTCAAGCAGGGATTAAAAAAATCTATTATAGAAATGCTTACAGGGTAGACGACTATGCTGTGGAACTTTTAGAGAAAAATGGCATAGAATATATCAAAATTGAAGAGAAAGACCAATGATATTGACAGCGGACTTTGACGGAACAATTTTTATAGACGGGAAGATTTCCCAAAAAGACATAAAGGCAATAAGAGATTTCCAGCAAGCTGGGAATCTTTTTGCTATTGTGACAGGCAGGTCTTTTGCGAGCCTCACCCCCTTAATAGAAGGAAAAATCAAGCCGGATTCCTTGATTTGCAACAATGGAGGTCATATTTTTGTAAAAGATAAGAATGAACTGAGAGAAGTCTTGAAGGCTGAAATTCACCCAGACAAGGCTAGGGACTTTTTGAAATTTTATGAAAATAAAATTGACAATCAACTCGCAATCTTTACAGAAAGTGCAAAGATAAATAATCTTGAAAATATAAATGAATCTATAATGGCCCTTGCGATTTATTCTGATGATGAAATTGTCAATCATTTCCCAGAAGACTTTGATTTTCATTATTCGATTGGCGTTATAGATGTGGTTAAAAAGGGTATAAATAAGCAAGGAGGAATAGATTTTATCAAGGATTACTATTCTTTTAACGGAGAAATTATTGCCATAGGTGATGACTACAATGATATTGATTTTCTAAAAAATACGCCACTTTCTTACACTCTTGATTATGTGACAAACGAGGCTGTAAGAGAAGTGTGTAATTATAGCGTGAAATCTGTGGCAGACCTTATAGAAAATCTAATGGAGGGCATATGAAATATTCTGATGACGGTAGACAATACCACATAGGCTTAAAGGCAGAAGACATTGGCAAATACGTAATTTTGCCGGGAGATCCTAAAAGATGTGAGAAAATCGCAGCCTACTTTGATAATCCAAAAAAAGTCGGCGACAGGCGTGAATTTGTAACCTATACAGGTTTTTTAAATGGAGAAAAAGTCTCAGTCACATCCACAGGTATAGGTGGTCCATCGGCTGCTATTGCCTTGACAGAATTAAGTAAACTCGGTGCCCACACCTTTGTGAGAGTTGGCACTTGTGGTGGCATCGACACAGATGTAAAAAGTGGTGATATAGTAATTGCTCAAGCTGCCATCAGAGCAGAAGGCACCAGCAAGGAGTATGCTCCAATCGAATTTCCAGCTGTGGCAGATTTTGAAGTGACTACTGCCCTAAAAAAAGCGAGCGAAAGTTTGGGAGCAAAGTCTCACATAGGAGTTGTCCAATGCAAGGACTCCTTCTACGGCCAACACGAACCTGACCTAATGCCTACATCTTATGACCTTAACAATAAATGGGAGGCCTGGAAAAGGCTAGGAACCCTCGCAAGCGAAATGGAATCAGCAGCCCTATTCACCGTAGCAAGATTTCTGAAAGTGAGAGTAGGCTCCTGCTTCTTAGTAGTAGCCAACCAAGAAAGAGAAAAAGAGGGACTCGCAAACCCAGTAGTCCACGACACAGACCTTGCCATAAGAGTAGGAATAACTGCTCTTAAAAATTTGATAGAGGCGGGTAAATAGAAGGTATGAGGATAGAGTGATTAGAAATTTACAAAATATAAATTACTGGAAGGAAACTATTAAAGAAAATGAGGACTTTTCAGTTAAATTATTAAGTAAAGACCTTATAAGGGGTAATAAATTTTTGGCTTCTTTAGTAAATGCTAATGAAAACACTGAACTTCTTTGTGTTGAAATTTTAATAAATAATAAAAACGAGGTCGTATCTTATTTTAAAGGTGTATTTAAGAAGGATATATTAAATGTAAATTTGATAAAAAACGATAATATAATAAAAATTTTTGATTTTATTTCCTCTGTTTCAGTTAAAGCAAATGTTATATTATCAATGGTCTACCTTGATGATACAGAAGAAAAATTCTTTAATATGAGGTCTGGAGATAAGATGTTGATGTTAAATTCTAAATATTATACAAACGAAGGTATTTTTGGAAATTTACAAGAGATTACTAGGGTTGATAGCTTTGAATTTTTTGAAGGAGGTAGGCTTGAAGAGTTGCTTACATCATAAGGTAGAAGAATATATTTTAAGCGAAATAAAAAATAGACACCTAAAACCAGGAATGAAAATTCTATCTGAAAGAAAACTTGCAGAGAAATTTAACTTAAGCAGGATGACTGTCAAATATGCAATTGACAAGCTAGTTGAAAGTAGAATTTTGATAAAAGTTCAAGGCAAGGGCACCTATATTTCAAATAATCTTAATTATAATGGAAGGATTATGTTATCGAAGGATAATCCAATCTCTATGAAGCATGAAAATATAGTTTTGGGAAAAACTTGCACAGACTATGTTCAAAGCTTTAAATTATTATATGACAGGGATGATCTTAATAGTATATTTAAAAAATATAAGGACTTCTATCAACTTGTAAGGATAAGGTTTGCAGATGAAAGCACATATGGGATAGAGTATTGTTACTTCCCTTTCGAGATATTCAAAGATGCAATTAGGTATGATTTTTCAAAAATATCTATTTATGATTACATGTCCTATAAAAAGAATATACCCAATAATTTTGTAACAAAAATAGAAGTGGTAAGGGATCCTAATATAAATGCTATCTTGAACTTAGATGCTGATAGTTACACATATAAAGTAAGATTTTACGGAATTAATAAAGATAAAAATTTGGTAGAATATACAATATCATATATGAAAATGGATAAGGTTGAATTTAAAATCAGATATGATTTTAATTAAACCTTATTTTTTTATTGGAAAAATTTTATAAGTGGTTGGTTAAGTGGTTTAAAAAATATGCGCTTTTTGTAAAAACGATTGCATAAAAGTTTTTGATGTTATATTATGAATATAGAAGCTATATAGTTTAAAAAAATTATTGGAGGTGGTTATGGAAAAGACAATGTTAGACTATATAAATACTATTCCGGATTTGGTAAAGAAAAATCTATTTGATCCAGCATTAACTGATAAATTCATAGATTTATATAAGGAAAACGGAAAAGGTTTAGTTTTAGTCGCTTCTGGGTCATCTTTCAATGCGTGCATGTCAGTAAAGTATGCTTTAAGAGATTTGTTAGGTAAAAATGTTGAAGTTTTTACTGCTCACACTTTTAAATATTATGAGCTAGATAGGTTTAAAGACGATTTCATTGTCGTGGTTAGCCAAGGAGGCAAATCCACAAATTGTATAGCCTTAGTTGATAGTCTAGTAGAAAAAAATATTAAAATGGCAGTGTTAACTTCAAACGTCGAAAGTGAAATAGGTAAGCACTCTGATAAAGTTTTTGATTATGGAATTGGAAACGAGACTGTTGGATATGTTACTAGGGGTTATGTAGGTCTTATAGTATTCTTCCTAAATTTTGCTATAAATTATTCTAAGGAAACATTATCTGATGGTTTTATAGAAAGTCTACAAAAAGATTGTGAGCAAGCTCAGATTATTTTTGATAGTATTGTAAGTCAAGCTAAAGAAATTTATGATAAAAACATTAAGGAGATGTTGTCAAGTAAGATTGTTCACGTGGTTAGTTCTGGAGATTGCCTGGGATTAGCAAGAGAAGCTTCATTAAAGATTAGCGAGACAACAAAAATCCCTGCTATGTATTTTGAAGCTGAAGAGTATTTGCACGGACCAAATTTACAGTTAACACCTGATTATTCAGTGGCAATAATTGATAATTTAGACGAAACTAGCGACAGGATTAAAGAGTTGTATAAAGCGTTGGGCTTAGTTACTGATAGGTGCTATTTTATAACAGGTAAGAAGGACGATTATAAAAACTGTATTCACTATGATTATAAAAATAAATTAAGTAGGTTAATCTATTCTATCGTACCTTTTCAATTATTTTCATATTATGTAACAAATACAATGAAAAGCTGGGATAGTCATCCATTAATGGAAAAATTTGATGATTTAATAGTGTCAAAAGCTAAGTGAGAAAGATTAAGGAGTTTTAAATGGGAAAAATATATAATTTTGATACAGAAAAATATTTAGAAGATGGGGTTACATCTTATCAAAAAAGAGAAGATGTAGAAAAGTTAGCAGTAGAAATCGCAAAAGAAGGGTTCGATAATATTTATCTTATGGGTATAGGTGGAACAGAGTTTGAATTTTATCACTTATATTATATGTTGGATAAGTATTTTGATGTTGATATTAGTTTGATTAGCGCTGCTGATTACTTCCTAAAAAAAGACAAGAAATTAACAGAAAAATCTCTAGTTGTCACAGCAAGTTCTAGTGGAAATACTGTTGAATTAATCAAGGCAGTTAAAGAATTCAAAAAAAGAGGAGTTAGGGTTGTTTCATTTACAAAATTAGATTCTGAACTTGCAAAATATTCTACTCATGTTGTAGAAGAAGCAGCAGTAACTGGTAAGGTTGAATTTTCATATCTTTTACAAACAATATTCCTTTATAAAATCCTAAACGAAATTGGTCAATTTGATGATTACAATGAATTTGCAGATCAATTAAAGGGCATATTTAAAGATTTAGTAGGAATTAGAGAAACATTTGATAAAAGGGCTGACTTTATAGCAAGTAAGATTTATGATGCAGAACATACAATTTTCACCGCATCTGGAGCTCTATGGGGTGAATGCCTCCTATATTCTATGTGCATACTAGAAGAAATGCAATGGATTAGAACTAGACCAGTAACAAGCTCTTTATTTTTCCATGGTACCTTAGAATTAGTTGAAGAAAATGTTCCAGTATTTATTATCAAGGGCGAAGATGAATTTAGAGAACAAGACAATAGGGTTGAGAATTTCTGCAAAAAAATTAATGCAGAACACTATGTATTTGATACCCAAGAATTTGCCCTAAATAGTATTGATGATAAGTTCAGAAAATTCTTAACTCCATGGATTGCAACAGCACTTTTAACTGAAAGAATGGGAAGAAATTACGCTAAATACACTAATCATAACTTGGAATATAGAAGATATTATAGACAATTTGAATATTAATAGGACCTGCTATGAAAGTTTTATTAGTAAGCCATGCCTACATGGCCAAGGGCGTAAAATCCAGTGTTGAGTTAATCTTGGGTCCTCAAGAAAACCTATATGCGATGTCTGCTTATGTGGATCAGGATATACCATTTGAAAAAGAAATCAAAGATTTTTTGTCTGAAAATACAAATGAAAAAATAGTTATACTAACTGATTTATTAGGTGGAAGTGTAAATAATGAAATAATTCAACTTGTTGCTAATATGGAAAACGTAATATTGCTAACAGGTATGAATTTAATAATGGTTATGAGCGTTCTGCTTGCAACTGATGATACAATCCATGAACAGATTGATGATATAATCGATGGTTCTAAAAACGGAATTTTAAGGTGTTCACAAGTAGATATTGAATCTGATGCAGATTTAGATGATTTTTAAGGAGATGTGATGATAAAATTATTAAGAATAGACCATAGGCTCTTACACGGACAAGTTGCTTTTTCGTGGTCTCAAGCCTTAAATGCAAACGCTATCTTACTAGCTAATGATGCTTTAGTCCATGATAAGCTAAGACAGAATGTAATAAAATTTTCAAAACCTGCGGGTGTAAAAGTAATAGCAAAGAGCCTTGAAGATAGTGTCGCAGCTATAAAATCCGGGGTAACAGACAAGTACAACTTATTTATCATAGTTGAAAGTATAGAAGATTGTGAAAAATTAGTAAATGCTCTTGATATTAAAGAAGTAAACTTAGGTGGAACCTATCCACATGAAGGATACGAAAAGCTTGAAGTTGCAGTATATGCAAACGAAGAAGATAAAAATATATTAAGAAGAATGATAGCTAATGGGGTAGATGTATATATTCAGGGCGTCCCATCTAGTAATAGAGTTAACGTAAAAGATATTATTTAAAGGAGGATTTATGTTAAGAGAAGCGATACTTTTAGCCCTTATAATGTTACTTGGAAGGTCTGAGTTCTTTTTAGGAACAGCCTTAATTCAAAGGCCTATAGTTATCGGACCATTAGTTGGACTTGTTTTTGGAGATTTACACACAGGATTAGTAATGGGAGCAACACTAGAACTTGCCTTTATTGGTGCAGTTAGTATTGGTTCATACATCCCACCTGATATGTTGTCAGGAACAGTGCTAGGTGTAGCATTTGCAATTAAAGCTGGAAGTGGTCCTGAGACAGCATTGACCCTTGGTATGCCAATTGCAAGCTTGATGCTAGCCCTTAGAACTATAGTTGGATCTCCACTATTAGTAGCCTTAGGCCACTTGGCAGATAAACACGTTGCAGATGGAAAGTATAAGATGTTTACATTTGATGTATTGGTAGTCCCATTCCTAGTAGAAATTATGACATCAAGTTTAGTACCAATTGCATATTACTTTGGTAGTGATGCCGTAACAAGCGCCCTTGGAGGAATCCCTGAATTTATAACTACTGGTATTGAGATTGCAACAGGAATGCTACCTGCACTTGGTTTTGCTATGTTAGCTCAAATGATAATGAACAAGAAAGTAGCACCTTATTTCTTCTTAGGCTATTTCTTACTAGCATATTTCTCAAAATCTGGCTTAACAACTACAGGAATTGCTATATTCTCAATAATTATGGCAGCTATTGGTTTTTTCAAGCAAGATGAGGTTAAAGAAGTTAATTTAACTGATAGTGAACAGGAAGGATATGTTTTAGATGAATTTTAATAAAATAAAAAATCAAAATAGTATTATTACAAAAAAAGATTTAGCAAATTTAGGCTTAAGAACACTTCCAATGGAACATTCTTGGAACTACGAAAGAATGATGCACATGGGATATGCATGGGCATTAATGCCAATTTTAAAGAAGCTATATCCTGAAGATGAAAAATTTAGAGAAGCCTTAACAAGACATCTTGAATTTTATAATACAACACCATTTATAATCAGTTTTCCTCTTGGTATATCTGCTGCTATGGAGGAAGAAAGAGCTAATAATATAGACACCTTTGATACAAAGTCAATATCAGATGTAAAAACAGCTTTGATGGGACCTTTAGCAGGTATTGGTGACTCAATTTTCTGGGGCACTTTAAGGATTATTGCAACTGGTATAGGCACATCCTTGTCACTACAAGGCAATTTATTAGGACCTATATTATTCTTACTAGCATGGAATATACCAAGTTGGATATGCAGGTATGTTTTATCTTTTGTAGGTTTCAACCTAGGTACTGAAGTTATTACTCAAGCTAATGAACAAGGTATAATGGAAAAATTAACAAAGGCAGCTTCTATAGTGGGTCTTGCAGTTGCAGGAGCTATGACTTCTGAAATGGTAAATGTTAATATAGGTATTAGCATAGGATCAGGAGATGCTGCAACAACAATTCAAGAAATATTAGACGGAATAATTCCTGGTATCCCAACTTTATTAGTATTTTGGCTATCTTGGGTATTGTTAAAGAAAAAAATCAATCCATTAATAATTATGCTTATTATGTTGGTTGTAGGTTTAATAGGTTCCTATACAGGCATTCTTGCAGCATAGTTAATGTCAATAAAAAATGATGTGCATTATGCATATCATTTTTTATTATTGGTTAATAGTTGGAGAAAGGTAGTATATGAAAAGTTTAATATTTGATGTAGACGGGACAATATTGGATTCGATGCCTATGTGGCTTGAACTAGAAAATAACATATTAAAAAAATATGGACACACAATGGATAGCCTTGATAAAGACACCAAGGATACGATAGAATCACTTAGCATAGAAGGTATGAGCAAGTTTATTGCAGAAACCATAGCAACAGATATGACCTTCGAAGAAGTTTTTAATTATTTTCAAAGTTCAATTGATTATAAGTATGCTAATGAAGTGGATGCTAAGGCAGGAAGCGTTGATAAAATTAAGTATCTTAAGGCTAAGGGCTTTAAATTAGCGGTAGCTTCATCTTCAAGTTCTGATTGTATAATTAAGGCTTTCAAAAGGTTAGGAATTTATGAATGTTTTGATATAATCGCAACAGCTGACAATACTGGCCTAAGAAAATCTGAAGATGAATTTTGGAAAAGCTTAATAGAAAAATTAGGAAAAGATAAAAACCAAGTCATACTTTATGATGATGCTATATATGCCATAAATCAAGCAAAGAAGCTGGGTATAGAGGTAGTAGGGATAAAAGATTTTCCATGGAATGAAAAAGATTGGGATAAAATTCAACTAACAGCTGATTACACTTTGGATGGAATTTGCGATATAAGTCTCGATCAAATCATAAAGTAGAAAAATATAATTAAATATGGACTAAAAAAGTATTAGCCAAACTTGTAAATTATTCAAAAGACATTAAGACTTAAATATCTAGAATTGGAATGATTTAAACAAGTTTGGTTTTCATTTTCTAATATCTGAATAGTTTATTTATATTTAGATAATAAATTCAAATTTAATATTGATAAATTTTTAATTTATTGTTATAATAGTAATATAATATTACGGAATCGTTTCCAATAGGAGGAAAAATGAAAAGAAAATCGCACAAAATCATCAAAGCCTGCGCCCTAGGCCTATCATTCCTACTAGTAGGTGGGATAGCAGTAAGTCCAATTACAAAGACTTATGCACAAGAGCGAGCAGCAAATACTTCTACAACAAGTATAAAGAAAATTATGATAGAATATACACCTAAACAAGGTTCAAATTATACTGGAGCGTGGTTATGGATGGAAGGGACTCAAAAGTTTGAGTGTTTTGTACCTTTTAGGGATGCGAATGGCAAAAAAATTATTGAAACTGAAATTGATTGTGCAGATAATGCTAATATTGGTTATATTATTGCTGATATTAAAAAGAATGAAAATGGAGATGGATACATTTGGGGAGATAAGGATAAATCATACACAAATCCTTATGAATCTGATGATAGTAAGAAAAATAATAGGTATATTACCGTTGGGTCTGGTGGAATAAAATTTTCTCTGAAAGAAGGAGAAGCTGATCCTACAAGTAAAGATGAACTCAAAAGTCTAGCTGATAGAGTTAAAGAAGAATTAACTGAACTTAACGCTAAAGATCTTAGGGTGTGGAAAGATGAAAGAATTAATTGGGGTTATGCTTTAGAAAAAACAAGTACTAATGGACTTGAAGGTGAATATAAGGAATTATATGAAGCTCTTAACAATGCAGATGTTTCAGACGCTAGCGATAGAAATAGTTTTACAGAAATTCTTGAACCTAAGGCAGGTGAAATTAAGCTAACCTTTAAAGATAAATCAACCTTAAAATTAAAGAATAAGCTTTATGTATCAAACTACATTACCAGTTCAACCAATGCCCCAGATGATGTAGTGGATATAGAATTGATGGCTGGTGAAGGAGTTGATATTGTTGATGCTAGCGATAGTAATAATGTTATTGCAAGAGGTGATAAGGCGACTCCAGCATCTTACAAGAAGTATAAGGCAAAACCAGGAACTGACATTAAAACTTATAAATTTTCTGATGCAATTCCACCTATTTTAGAACTAGTCAAACTTAAACAACAAGATGGTTATGAAAATCCAGTATGGACAAGCCAGAATGGAACAGACTTTAAAGTAGATAAGAATAACAGAGTGTTCACAGCGAAAGCAGTAAAAAAATCTGAAAATAAAAAACCAAATCAACCGGAACAACCAAACCCAGAAAAGAAACCAGAAGACAAACCAAAGCAAAAGGAAAGTAAATCTAGGTCATATTATAACAGACTATTAGCTGGTGCTTTCCAAATACCAAAGCAAAAAACTAGCAAAGTTACTCAGGACCAATATGATAGGCTAAGAAAAGCTTACATGGAAAATAAAATTATGGTTAAATCAGCTAAATTCTTATTAGAAAATGCACCTAATACTATAAAACCTGTTAAGGCTAAGCTTGAAAGACAAGTAAAAAATGCGGAATCTATTATAGTAAGGACAGAAAAAATTCTTAAAATACTTGATGAAACGGGCTTATATACTAAGTAGGATTGATAATAAACAAGAAGGTGATGTTGCAGAATAGTTAAAACTATTCTGCTCATCACTTTTTTCTTGGATATTTGTATCAAGCTATTTAATTATATAGAAATTTTAAAGGTAAAGATAAATTTTTCCACAATTTTCCTAAAAATAGGCTCAAGTAATAGAGCTCCTCATTTTAACATTTTTTTCTTAGGCAGCTTTGTATTTTATGATTTCTAAGTTCCTATTTTTAATTTTTGAAGCTAATTTATTTAAGTTTAGTGCCATTGATAGAAGGCATATTTCACTTATTATATTTGCTTTTCCTCTGTGATGAAATCTATTGTAGTTTAAGCCTGACTTTATTTTAGAAAAAGCTCCTTCAGCTTGGATTGATCTATTTAATCTTTCTTCTATTCCTTGGTCAGATTTTATATTTTCTAAGGATTCTTTTCTGTATTTTTGGAATGTTTCTGCTATGTAGATTCCTTTGGTTTTTTGGCCACCTTTGTTCCGGTCAAAGCATCTGTAGACTTTACTTATACTTACATAACCACTTTTCTTTTTATCGTACTTGTCTTTACATCTAACAAAGATTTTTCCTTCTGGTGATATGTATTTGTCTTGAATGTCATCATAGACTAAGCTTTCCCTAAATTCTTGCTCTTTTTTATATTTTCTTGTTTTGGATTGTTCGTAGTTTGATGGTTTTATGTAGGATTTTAGATTGTTTTCTTCTAAGTATACATAGTTTTCTTCACTTTCATACCCTGCGTCTGCTACTATCCTATCTAAACTATTTGGATATTTTTCTATTAGTTTTTTTAAGAATGGTTTTAGGGTATACATATCATTTGGGTGATGAGATACATTTTCTCCTATGATGAAGCCTGAGGCACTTGCTAGTTGAATATTGTAGGCTGGTTTTAACTGACCATTTCTCATGTGGTCTTCTTTCATTCTCATGAATGTTGCATCATGGTCTGTTTTTGAGTAGGAGTTTCTGTAATCTCCCATTATTTCTAAATGCTCTTGATAAGTTTCTAGCTTGGTTTTCCAATCTTTTAGCTGTTCATAGTTTCGTTGAAGTTGATGTTTTCTTTTGCCCTGCCCATATACGAAGTTTATTTTCTTTTCTGTACATTCTTTACTTACTTGATTAAAGGCTATTTTTACTACTTCTAGTACTTGAGATGGACTTAAGTCTTTATTTAAATCAAAGTGTTTTATTATTTTTACTCTTAATTTTTCTTGCCATTTTTCTATGCTTCCTCGCCATACAAAGCTGTATCTATTGGCATAGGCTTCTATTTTTGTTCCATCTATGTAGATGCTTGATAGGTCTATTTGTTTTTCTTCTATTAGTATTTGGACCATTTGATTTAATAGATTAGGAGCTAGTTTTACTATTTTCTGTCTAAATCTATTTATTGTGGAGTGATCTGGTGGAGTTTGTCCATCTAGGAGATATTTTATTCTTAGATCATATTTGCATGATTTTTCTATTTCCCTTGATGAGAATATTCCTTCTGAATAGCAGAATACTATTATTTGAAGCATGGTTACTGGATTTACAGTAGGTTTTCTTCCAAATGATGAGTAGACTTTATTTAGTTCTGTTAGTTCTATCCTTTCAATTATATTTTTTACAAGCCTTAGTTTTATATCATCTTGGACGTATATTTCTGTGTTAAAGTTTAATTTTAATTGAATTGTATCATTAACTAGTGTAAAATTGGTTAGTGATGATGTATTACTATTTTGTTTCATAAATACATTGTATCAGAAAAAGACGAGGATGTTTAGTTTCCTCGTCTTTTTTCTATGTTGGGACTTATGCAACAGCCCCTTTTTGTGGAGTAATTTTGTA
>NZ_JRMW01000024.1:0-99960 GCF_000758765.1 Anaerococcus lactolyticus S7-1-13 | reverse complement strand
TTCATAAATACATTGTATCAGAAAAAGACGAGGATGTTTAGTTTCCTCGTCTTTTTTCTATGTTGGGACTTATGCAACAGCCCCTTCTTATATTTTTTTTACTTTTTTTGCTTGTGGGCCCCTTGGGGCTTCGATTTTTTCAAATTCTACATTATCTCCAGTTTCTAATTTCTTAAATTCTTCTTCAGATACTATATCAGAAAAATGAACAAAGAGATCTTCTCCACCCCACTTTATAAAACCGAATCCTTTTTTATTATCAAAGAATTTAACTACACCTATACTCATTTTGCCGCCTTTCTTGCTGAAAATAGGACTCTCAAAGTTTCCTCATTTACATCGTCAAGTGTATCCTCGTCAAAAATCCTTATATCAGTAAAACCAATCTTTTCAAGCAAAGTTTTTACATAGTCAACCCCGTAAATCCTTTCCTGTTGATATTCTTCTATTCTCCTGTATGTTCCGTCTGGATTTTCTACGAAAAAGTTTAGATTCATATTAATTAGGTCATCTTCCATATAATTATCCCAAGTATAGAAAATATCTTCATACTCATAGACATAGCATTCTGACCCAAAAATCTCTCGCATCTTCATTTCTGAATTTATATCAAAAACCAAAAGCGAATCGTCCTTAAGATTGTCATAGGAATTTCTAAAAAGTTTCTCAAGGTCAGCTGGATTTGTGACGTAATTTACACTATCCAATAAGATTACGATTAGGTCATAAAAGTTTTTTTGTTCAAAGGCTACCATATCATAATAAATTAGATTTACCTTGTCAATATCATACTTTTCTGCAAAACAATTTAGCATATCTGTTGAAATATCAAGGGCATCTATTCTCTCAAAGTCATCAAAAAAATACTGGGTGAGCATGCCCGAGCCACAAGCGAGCTCAAGCATATTCTCATTTCCAATTTCATATTTTTTTGCCAAGTCCTTGATATTTTTGGCGTAGCCTTCGTAGTCTATATCAAAACTTAATTTGTCATAGATATAGGAAAACTCACCGTACATTACTTATCCTTTATTTCTTCAAGACTAGCCTTGGTTTTTTCTAAAAGGTCTTTGTAGTCAGCTAATTTTTCTTTTTCCTTATTAACAACAACTTCTGGAGCCTTGTCTGTGAAGCCCTTGTTTGAAAGTTTGCCTTCTGCTCTTTTAATTTCAGATTCTATTTTCTTAATCTCGCCTCTTAGACGTTCTCTCTCCTTATCATAGTCCATTAGTTCGTCTAGGGACATATAAACTGAAAATTCGTTAAAGACAAGTTTTACCAAGCCTTCGTCAGATATTTCTGCTTCATCCTTATTTAAAACTTCAACCCCACTTGCACTTGCAAGGTTTATAAATTGAGCTTTTATTTGTTCGAGTAGGTCCTTGTTCTTGTCGTTTTCAGCAACTATAGTTAGGTTTTGCTTAGTTTTTGCTGGTACATTCAGACTTGCCCTTTGATTTCTTATGGCTGTGATTGCCTTAATAACAGAGTTCACATTTTTTTCTTCTTCTACAAAATCAAACTCTTCCTTGATTTCTGGCCATTCTTCTACAATTAGCATGTCCTTTTTATTTGGAAGTGAAGAATAAATTTCTTCTGTTATAAAAGGCATAAATGGATGAAGGAGGATGAGCATTGATTTTAACACATAAATCAATACTTTTTTCACATTTGCTTTAGCCTCTTCATCATCACCGTAAAGTCTAATTTTCGCAAATTCTATATACCAGTCACAGTATTCGTTCCAAATAAAGTCTTCAATCCTATCTGCAGCCATGCCTATTTCATACTTATCAAGATTCTTAGATACATCTTCTATAACTTGGTTAAGTCTCTTTAGGACCCACTTATCCTCAAGGGTTAAATTTTTTCCATCAAAATCTAAGTCATCAGACTCATCTATATTCATAAGGACAAACCTTGATGCATTCCATAACTTGTTGGCAAAGTTTCTTGATGCAAGAAGCCTATCCTCATCATATCTCATATCATTTCCTGGGGAATTGCCTGTAATCAAAGTAAACCTAAGAGCATCTGCTCCATACTTGTTAACTACGTCTATTGGGTCAACACCATTGCCTAAAGACTTACTCATCTTTCTGCCTTGGCTATCTCTGATTAGACCTGTAAATAAAACGTGGGAGAAAGGTACTTTTCCAGTTGTATATAGGGAAGCAAACACCATTCTAATTACCCAGAAAAAGATTATATCATAGCCAGTGATTAGGATATCTGTTGGGAAGAAATAGTCAAATTCTTCATTTTCTTCTGGCCAACCTAGGGTAGCAAAAGGCCATAGGGCTGATGAGAACCAGGTATCAAGTGTGTCCTCTTCTTGGGTAACTTTTTTGCCTTCAAGCATTCCATTTTCGTCTGGTTCTTCTTCTGATACTATGATTTCCCCATCTTCTGTATAGAAAACTGGTAGTCTGTGGCCCCACCAAAGTTGACGGGAAATTGTCCAATCTCTGATATTTTCAAGCCAGTTCATGTAGGTTTTTGATAAATTTTCTGGGATTAATTTTAATTCGCCAGAATTGTAAGCATCTATACACATCTTGGCAAAATCATCCATCTTTACAAACCATTGTTTAGAAATAAGTGGTTCGATTACAACATCAGTTCTTTCAGAATAACCTACTGCATGGTCGATTTCTTCAATTTTTACAAGAAGACCTTGCTCTTTGAGGTCAGCAAGCATGGCTTTTCTTGCTTCATATCTTTCCATGCCAGAATACTTGCCATAGCCTTCAACAATGTGAGCCTTAGAGTCTAAAATAACACATTGACCAAGATCGTGACGAGCTCCTACTTCAAAGTCGTTAGGGTCATGGGATGGTGTTATTTTTACACAACCAGTACCATATTCCATATCTACATAAGAATCTGCAATTATTGGAATCTTGCGACCTACAAGCGGAAGGATTAAATTTTTTCCTATCTTATCCTTAAAGCGTTCATCTTCTGGATTTACTGCAACAGCCAAGTCGCCAAGCATGGTCTCTGGACGAGTTGTAGCTATTGTTATAAAATCATCACTATCTTCGTAATGATATTTGATATACCAAAGCTTACCCTTTTGGTCCTTGTGGTAAACTTCTGCATCAGAAATTGCTGTTTCTGCCTTTGGATCCCAGTTTACAATCCTATTGCCCCTGTATATCAATCCATCATCGTACATTTTTTTAAAAACTCTTTTGACAGCACGAGTTAGGTTTTCATCCATTGTGAAAGAATCGTGATTCCAATCGCAAGAAACACCGATGGTCCTTAGTTGTTTTTTAATTGTACCACCATACTTATGGGTCCAATCCCAAGCTTCTTTTAGGAAGCCATCCCTACCTAAATCTGCCTTAGTCTTACCTTCACCCGCAATTTTTCCTACAACCTTGGCTTCTGTAGAAATAGAAGCATGATCAGTTCCAGGTATCCAAAGGGCTTCAAAGCCTGCCAATCTCTTGTATCTAATAACAATATCTTGCAAGGTATTATTTAGGGCGTGGCCTAAGTGCAATTGCCCAGTTACATTTGGTGGTGGCATTACTATTGTAAATGGCTTTTTATCTGGGTTTACTCCTGCCTTAAAATATCCACCATCTTCCCATTCTTTGTAAATTTTTTTCTCAAAATCCTGTGGATTATATTTTGTATCCATAATTTCTCCTCTCAATTAAAAAGGTGATAACGCATTCTAGGACGAATTATCGCGTTACCACCTAAATTTCTTATAAAAAGACTCTCTTTGCATTTATGCATGCTACATTAACATATACGAAAGCAACCTTCACCTAATAGATCCAAAGATTTTCACCAGCCATCTTCTCTCTGAGGGACTTTTTAGCTTACTCCTCTTTCATTGTTAGTATTCAACTTAAATTTATTATATTAATAATTAGCTAAAAGTCAACACCATCAAATTTTGTTAAAGAAATATCCATGTTTTTCATGATATAGATTTCCTTAAAGATATAATTTCTTTACCAAGCCTTATCCTTGTAATTTGAGCAATTTATTCTCAAGTCTAAGGATAATTATAAATTTTTGATGAAAATATTTTCATTATTTTAATTTTTTTGATATAATAGGTGTAGAGTCTTGGTGTAGGAGAAATTATGAAATTGCAAATATATATAATCTCAGATAGTAGCGCTATTGCCCTATTAGAAATGGTTAAACTCACCATGGGACACTTTGATAAAGCCTATGAAATAAAAACGTTTGATAGGATTAATAGTGAGAAAAAACTATCCCAGATACTAACATCAATAAAGGATTGTGACAGTTCGATAATTTACCACTCATTTAGAGATTCTAAAATGAAGGCCTATGTCAAAAAATACTTGGCTAGTAAAAAATTAAAGTCAATCGGACTTATGGATTATTCTGTAAGTCAAATGGCAAATCTCTTGGATAAAACCTCAGAAAAAAAAGTCCAAATAGATTCACCAGCTAAAAATCATCAAAAGAGAATCGATGCTCTGGATTTTGCGATAAATTTTGATGATGGACAAGATTTTAAGGGCCTAGCTTTTTGTGACGTAGCAATAATTGGAGTTTCAAGATCATCTAAGACCCCCCTATCCATGTACCTTGCTAGCAAGGGACTTAAGGTTAGCAATATACCAATTTTGGTTGACTCAAAGGTTCCAAAAGAATTATTTGAGATAGACCCTAGTAAAATTTTTGGTTTGACTATAGACAAGGGAGTCCTTAAAAAAATAAGAGAAGAAAGACTTAAATCTTTAGGCTTGTCTATTGATTCGCTTTATTCCTCTAAGGGAAGGATTGATAGGGAGATTGATTATGCCCTAGAGCTTATGAATGACCTAGGTTGTACTATTATAGATGTTACTTATAAATCTATAGAAGAAACTTCAGAAATTATCATCAATAGCTTAAATAAAATATAGAAAGGAACGAATTATGAGCACAAAATACGTTTATAACTTTGATGAAGGCAACAAGACAATGAGAGATACTCTGGGCGGTAAGGGTGCAAACCTTGCAGAAATGACAAATATGGGTATTAACGTACCATATGGTTTTTCTGTAACTACTGAAGCTTGTATCAGATATTACAATGAAGATCAAAAGCTTTGGGATACCTTAAACGAAGAAATTACTAGCCACATCAAAGATCTTGAGAAACACAATGGCAAGACTTTCGGCAACAATGAGGACCCTCTCCTAGTATCAGTTAGGTCCGGTGCACCAATATCTATGCCAGGTATGATGGATACTATCCTAAACCTTGGTCTTAATGATGTTGCTGTTAAGGGTCTTGAAAATAAGACAGAAAACAAGAGATTTGCCTACGACTCTTACAGAAGATTTATACAAATGTTTGCTGACGTTGCCATGGGACTTGATAAAAATAAATTTGAAGAAGTTCTTACAGCAAAAAAAGAAGAAAAAGGCGTAAAAACTGACCACGACTTGGAAGCAGAAGACTTTGTTGATGTTGTAGAAAAATACAAGAAAGTTTACAAAGAACTTGCTGGCGAAGAATTCCCACAAGATCCTAGAAAACAATTAGACCTTGCTATTTCAGCAGTATTTTCTTCATGGAACAACCCAAGGGCTATCCTCTATAGAAAATTAAACGAAATTGATGATAAGATGGGTACAGCTGTTAACGTTCAAACCATGGTATTTGGTAACATGGGTGAAACTTCTGGTACTGGTGTAGCTTTCTCAAGAAACCCAGCTACTGGTGAAAACGTCCTTTACGGTGAATACCTAATGAACGCTCAAGGTGAAGACGTAGTTGCAGGTGTTCGTACACCAGAACCAATAAGCCACCTTCACGAGCTTATGCCTGAAGTTTATGACGAATTTTATAATACAGCACAAACTCTTGAAAAACACTACAAAGACATGCAAGATATGGAATTTACTATCCAAGAAGGCAAACTTTTCCTCTTACAAACTAGAAATGGTAAGAGAACTGCCCAAGCAGCTGTCCAAGTAGCTGTAGATATGGTAGAAGAAGGCTTAGTTGACGAAAAAGAAGCTCTTTTAAGAGTTAATCCACAAGACCTAGACGGTCTTCTCCACCCAACCTTTACTGCTGAAGCTGTAAAAAATGCCCAATCACTTACCAAGGGTCTTGCAGCATCTCCAGGAGCAGCTGTAGGTAAAATTGCTTTCTCTGCCCCAGAAGCAGCTAAGAGAGCTAAAGATGGTGAAGTAGTTGTCCTTGTCCGTGAAGAAACAAGCCCAGAAGACCTTGAAGGTATGGTATCTGCAGTTGGTATTCTTACTGCACGTGGTGGTATGACTTCCCACGCAGCTGTAGTTGCAAGAGGTATGGGTAAGTGCTGTGTATCTGGTGCATCAGATATCCACGTTAACGAATTTGAACACACCCTAAGAGTAGGCGATGTTGTCCTAACAAGTGAAGATACAATTTCAATTGACGGATCTACAGGTGAAATCTATGCAGGTGCCCTTGCTACTCAACCACCACAAATGCATGGTGCTTTCGGCAAATTTATGCAATGGGTAGATGAGTATAGAGATATGAAAGTTAGAACAAATGCTGATACACCAAGAGATGCTAAACAAGCGCTAGAATTTGGTGCAGAAGGTATTGGTCTATGTAGGACAGAACACATGTTCTTTGCAGATGACAGGATTTTCCAAGTTAGAAAGATGATCCTTGCTTCAGATCTTGAAACTAGACAAGCTGCCCTTGATAAAATCCTTCCAATGCAAGAGGAAGACTTCTATCAAATCTACAAACTAATGGAGGAAAGACCAGTAACAGTTAGACTTCTTGACCCACCTCTTCACGAATTCCTACCAAAGGGAGAAAAAGAAATATCTGATCTTGCCCTTGACCTAAAGATGCTACCAGCTAGGGTTAAAGAAAGAATTGCAGAACTTCAAGAAGTAAACCCAATGCTTGGTTTCAGAGGTCTTAGACTTGGTGTAATCTATCCAGAAATATCAAAAATGCAGGCAAGAGCAATCATGCAAGCTGCAATTAGATTAAATAAGGAAGGCGTAAATGTTGTTCCAGAAATCATGATCCCATTATCATCTGATGTTCACGAACTTGATTACGTTAAAAATATCGTTAGGGAAGAAATAGAAAAAGTCTTTGAAGAACAAGGAATGGAAATCAAATACCTTCTTGGTACCATGATTGAAATCCCAAGAGCTGCTATCACAGCAGATGAGATCGCACAAGTAACTGACTTCTTCAGCTTCGGTACAAACGACTTGACTCAAATGACCTTCGGTCTATCTAGGGATGATGCAGGTAAATTCTTACCAGCTTATATCGAAAAAGATATCTTTGAAAAAGATCCATTCCAAGTTCTAGATCAAAAAGGCGTTGGTTTCTTAGTAGAAACAGCTGTAGAAAAAGGAAGAAAGACAAATCCTGCCCTCCACTTAGGTATCTGTGGTGAGCACGGCGGTGAACCAAACACAGTTAAATACCTCTACAATGTAGGTCTTGACTATGTATCTTGTTCACCATTCAGAATTCCAATAGCTAAACTTGCAGCAGCTCAAGCAGCAATAGAAAAAAATAAATAAAATCCAATCTCCGATTAGTTTTCTAATCGGAGATTTTTTTGCTAAAAATTTGCAATTTTTATAATTTTAAGATATAATCTCCTAAAACAATAAGGAGAATCTTATGGAAAAAATCAAAAATTTAAAGGGCATAAACGGTGCCCAATTAAAATATATAGCCTTCGCTTCAATGTTTATAGACCATTTCAACAAGGCAATCATAACCCCATTTCTAACAGGAACTGGCCCTATGGTTATTATTACAACTATTTTTGACATATTAGGAAGGATCGCCTTTCCTATATTTGCCTTTATGGTTGTGGAAGGATTTTTCAAAACCAAATCACAATGGAAATATTTAAGAAATTTACTTATTTTTGCAGTGATTTCCGAAATTCCCTACGACATGTTCCAGTCGGCTGAATTTGTAAATACTTGGTCACAAAATATTCTCTGGGGACTTGCCCTAGGCTTATTCACAATCATGGCAATTGATAAATTAAAAGCCTACATCAAAAAAAGACCCCTATGGATCTTTGTATCCTTACTATTAGTCGCACTTTCAAGCCTTGGCTCCATGCTCATATCATCTGACTATGAGTACTATGCCATCATAATAATATACCTATACTATATTTTTTATGACAAAAGACTTCTTGCATCAGGACTTGGCTACCTTGTAATAATCAAGGAAATCTACGCAATCTTAGGCTTTGCAACAGTACTTTTATATAACGGCGAAAAAGGCAAGCAAAATAAAATATTTAACTACCTATTTTATCCAGTTCATCTTTTGATTTTTGGAATAATAAGGATGGCCTTTAAAATCTAAAAGACAGCTTAATTTATTTAAGCTGCCTTTTTATTTTGCAATTTTTATCTATGAAATTTTATTAATGAAATAGAATTTATAATAATTGAAAGGGCCACACATATCCAAAGGGCCTTAGATATGGTTGGCATGGTATCCATTAAGCTTGCCCAATCTTCTCTTATTACTCTTCCTGCCCCATCCGCATAAAAGGCACAAACAGTTAGGCTTGTGAAAGCTAGGCTTAAAAATCTAAAGATATCAGCACGATTTTTGTAATTCATTATATTTAAAAGGGCGGTAATTATTGCCGCCCCTCCAAAGATAAGCCACATTAGAAGGCTTCCTTTCTTATATATTTCTTAACTATTATAGCAAAATAGATTGACATCAAGATAGCTACAACTCCTGCAAGGGCTCTTTTTGTCATTCCCACAGCCGGGATAAAAATCGCTATGGCAAAGAGAGATAAAATCGCTATTGTATAGATAGATAAAACAATACCCCTAGTTACCATTTTCACTGTGGTTGCATTTTTATCTTCAAAAGATTTTCTCAATATAAAATAGAAAAATCTCATAAAAACTATTATAAGTAATAAATAAAGCGCTTTTCCTAGAATTTCCATATTTTATCCTTCCTTATTTAACCATTAGATTAAGGTCAAAATATTATTTTATGAGCTAAGTTCTCCAGAATCTTAACTTTCAATATTCGAGCCTGATAAGAGTACCATACAGTATGCTAATATAATTATTTTTTTCATACTATCCTCCTTTATCTTATCACTTATATAATATCACAAATCAGAAAAAACTTATTTGAAAAATTATAAAGAAAAAGCGGCCAAAGCCGCTCTTAAGTTTTGATAATAGATTCTATAATGTTATTACTCACTATCCTCAAGTCTTAATTCTAAGAGCATACCTGAGTATTCCTTATTATTTTTTATCCAATCTCTTATATCATCTTCATGAAAAATTGGGGTTACTAAAGAATTAGCTTCATTAGAAAAACTTGCAAATATTGGGTAAACTTCTCCGTTCTTGATTACCCCACCATTATCCCACTGCCAGCCATTTGACATCTTGTGAGTAAGTTTTTTATCTTTAAATTCATATTTGGTAAGAACAGAAGTTTTCTTATCTGAAATAGAATAAATATATACTTTACTTGAGTTTACTGCAATTCCAAGCTTTTCCTTATCTTCTATTTTAGGAAGCTCAATATCAAAAGATTCTGAAATTTCCCCATTTTCATAAGTTGAAAGAGTCAGGCGAAGATCATCAGGCCTTATTCCCTTGAAGGAATAAACTCCTGCCCCATAATCTAAATTATCTCCACCATCAAAGGTGTCAAGCACGTTAAGCTCATAGTCTTCTTTTGTAAGCATAACATCTTCTGCATTTTTCACTTCTACTTTACAAGACGCTAAGCTTAGTATTAAAAATAGACTTAATAATACATTTCTCTTTTTCATTTCTATCTCCGTAAAAATAAATTAAAAATTAGCGCTATGGTAATCTTCTTCCTCTTCACCTAGGCCAAGTTTTAAGACTAAGATGTCAAGGTCCTTATCTTCTTCAGTCATTTTTTTAAGGTCCTCATCTGCCATATTTTTTATGTCTATATCCACATCCTTTGATAGGCCTACAAATACTATAGATGACTCATCTCCTTTGATTTCCTTCTCATCTAACCAATAGGTCTTAGAAAATTGGTCTTTAAGAATATTCTCATCTACCCTAAAGGTTGCAGGATCGTGGATTTTCCCATCTTTTATTCCATAGTTAGTAAAGACGTGCTCATCAAAGCCAAAGCCAACTAATTCACTTGCCTTAAATTCTGTTAAAGTGCCACCTAAAATCCCAGTAATTTCTCCATTTTTTATAGAATATAAGTTCATTTTTAGCTTATCAAAGTCAAGCCCCTTTAAAGAATAAGTATTAGAGGCAAGGCTCAATGGCTTTTCTTCGCCAAAATACTCTACCGCATCTACATCAGTCTTAGCTTGGCTTATTTTCACACCTTCTTCTAGATTAGCTTTTTTATTACAGCCAGTAATGGCAAGGGCCAAGGCACATATTATTAAAAACTTTTTCATCTTATCCCCCTTTATCTTGTTACTTATATAATACCCAAAATCAAAATAAAAAAAAGGATTTCCCAAATAATTCAAAAAAAGCGGCCGCAGCCGCTTGTAAATTTTTATAGAATTATTAATAAGAAGATGATTAAAAGGACCATTAAAACCTTAGCACCCAAGGGTAAAATTTCAACTTCTTTTTCCCAATCTGTGCTCTTATACATTCTTTGTTCATCTATATATGAACTCGTAAAGGACAAAGATTTTATATAATAGGTTAAATTTTCCTTAATTTTGATGATTTTATCTTTCAGCTTCTATCCTTTTTGTATTTTCTAGAATAAATTTATAATATTATCATTTTCGTCAACGTCTATGTCAAGAGCATTTGGGTGTTTTGGAAGGCCTGGCATAGTTAGGACCTTATTAAGATATGCAACTATGAACCTTGATCCTGTCTTAATTTTGATGTCAGAAACTGTAATTTCAAAACCTTCTGGTCTGCCCTTGATTTTTCCATCATCTGTTAAAGATGCTGGAGTTTTTGCCATACAAACTGGGAAATTTCTATAACCAAGTTCGTCGATTTTATCAAGGACCGCCCTTGCCTCATCTGTAAAATTAACCTTGGCTGCTCCGTAGATTTCCTTGGCGATTGTGTTGATTTTCTCTTCTGTTGATAGGTTGTCCTCGTAAAGAAGTTTCATGTCTTCCTTATTGTTTTCAACTAATTTCACGAGTTTATTAGCAAGGTCAATCGCACCGTCACCACCCTTGGCCCATACTTGGGTTAGGGAGAACTCAACTCCAAAGTTCTTTGCCCAGTCTTCCATAAATTTGATTTCAGCTTCTGTGTCTGTCACAAATTCATTAAGGGCAACTATTACTGGAAGGTTGTATTTCTTCATGTTTTCTACGTGCTTTTCAAGGTTTTTAACCCCTTCTTTTAGGGCATCTAGGTTTTCTTCGGTGAGATTACTTTCATCAACCCCGCCGTGAAGTTTAAGGGCCTTGATAGTTGCAACTACAACAGCTGCCTTTGGACGTAGACCAGAAACCCTACATTTGATGTCTAAAAACTTTTCAGCTCCTAGATCTGCCCCAAAACCTGCTTCTGTGATTACATAGTCAGAATATTTGAGGGCTGTCTTTGTTGCAATAACAGAGTTACAACCGTGGGCAATATTGGCAAACGGACCGCCATGGATTATTGCTGGGTTGTTTTCCAAAGATTGAACAAGGTTTGGATTCATGGCATCTTTAAGGATAGCCACAACTACACCTTCAACGCCCAAATCTTTTGCAAAAATAGGTTTGTCATCTTGGTTATAACCCACCATGATATCGCCAATCCTTGATCTTAGGTCTTCTAGGTCTTCTGCAAGACATAGGATAGCCATGATTTCACTTGCAACTGTAATATCAAATGAAGAATCCCTCTCGTCCTTGCCATTGGCATTGATTTTTATCCTTCTAAGGGCTCTTTCATTCATATCCATGACATAGTTAAACATGACTTTTTTAAAACCAAGTTCATTACCTTGGAAAATATGATTATTAATTAGGGCCATGATTGCGTTGTGGGCAGATGTGATGGCGTGAAAGTCCCCATTAAAATGTAGATTTATCTCATCCATTGGCACAACTTGGGCGTAGCCTCCACCTGTTGCCCCGCCTTTTCTACCTAAAACTGGTCCAAAAGATGGTTCCCTAAGAGCAACTGTGGATTTTTTGCCTATTTTATTTAAACCGTCAGATAGGCCTACAGTTACAGTTGATTTTCCTTCCCCAGATGAGGTTGGGTTTATAGATGTGACTAAGACTAGGTTTTCAGATAAATTATCAAAGTTTTCTCTTTTAATCTTTGCCTTGTAGTCCCCATATTTTATTAATTTATCGGCTGAAATGCCAATCTTTGCTGCAACGTCTTCTATTTTTTCTTTCTTTGCTTGTAAAGATATTTCGTAATCAGTCTTCATTTTCCCTCACTTCAATGATAAATGTCCGATGTCTTTCCTACAGAAAAGATTATCGCACTTAATTTTTTCAACATCCTTGTAGGCGGCTTCTCTCGCTTGTGCCAAAGTTTCTCCTTCTGCACACACGATTAAAACCCTACCTCCATTTGTAAGAATCTTTCCGTCACTTTCTTTTGTACCCATATGGAAAACTTTTGAATCAAGACCGTCAAGACCAGTAATTTCAAAACCTTTTTGGTAGGATTCTGGATAACCCTTTGAAGCAAGGACAACACCTATATAGGCCCTATCCTTCCACTTAATTTCCATCTCTCTTCCGTCAAGGACTGCCTCAGCCAAGTCGTAAAGGGAAGTCTCCATAGATAAAAGGATAATTTCTGTCTCAGGATCTCCAAAACGAACGTTGTATTCTATAGTTTTAACCCCGTCCTTGGTTTTCATAAGACCTGCAAATAAGATTCCCTTAAAAGGTCTGCCTTCCTTAATCATAGCCACAGCTGTTGGCCTTACAACCTTTTCTAAGGCCTCTTCAATATCTAAGTCTGTGATGTGTTTAATTGGCATATAAACGCCCATGCCACCTGTATTTAGGCCTTCGTCATTATCAAAGGCCCTCTTGTGGTCTTGGACAACCTTCATCGGCATAACCTTATCACCTGACACAAATGATAAGAGGGAAAATTCCTCACCCTCAAGAAATTCTTCTATAACAACAGATGCACCAGCTTGTGCAAAGATCTGATCAACCATAATCTCTTTGAGGGCTTCTCTTCCCTCTTCAAGATTTTGGGCAATTATTACTCCCTTACCTGCAGCTATTCCATCAGCCTTAATTACAAGTGGAAAAGAAGATTTTTCAACATAGGCCAAGGCTTTTTTATAATCTGTAAAAGTCTCGTAAGATGCTGTTGGAATGTCATATTTTTTCATCAAATCTTTGGCAAAGGCCTTTGAACCTTCAAGAATGGCAGCGGCCTTGTTTGGGCCAAAGACCCTGATATTTTCTTTTTCTAAAATGTCTACGATCCCGTCAACCAAAAAGGCTTCTGGGCCTACAAAGACCAGGTCAATTTCCTTTTCCTTACAAAAATCTGGAAGTTCTCCGACTTCACAAGTGATACAAGTTCCAAACTTGGCCACGCCAGGATTTTCTCCCAGCATAAAAATTTCGTGGCCTTCCCTATATAATTTATCAGAAATGGCATGTTCCCTGCCACCATTTCCTACTACTAATACCCTTGCCATATTAATGTTTAAAGTGACGCATGCCGGTAAATACCATAGCTATGCCGTTTTCATTACAAGCATCGATTGATTCTTGGTCACGAATTGATCCACCTGGTTGGATGATGGCTTTGATGTCGTGTTTAGCTGCCTCATCAACACTGTCCCTAAATGGGAAGAAGGCATCTGATGCAAGAACTGCCCCCTTTGCCTTATCCCCTGCTTGTTTAAAGGCGATTTCAGCTGCACCGACCCTGTTCATTTGACCAGCGCCAACACCTATAGTTTGACCGTTCTTGGCAAGCAATATCGCATTTGATTTTACGTGTTTTACAATCTTGTTGGCAAATTCTAGGTCCTTTAGGTCTTCTTCGCTGACCTTTGTATCTGTAACTGTTTCTAGTTTTTCATAAACCTTGTCATCGTAGTCTTGAACTAGGATTCCGCCTCTAACTGATTTTATTAATTTAGGATTTTTGTCAGTCTTCTTTGGAATCTTGTAAATCCTTACGTTTTTCTTCTTTTCAAGAATTTCTAAAGCTTCATCTTCATAATCGTAAGCAAGAATGATCTCAAGGAAAATCTCGTGCATTTTTTCTGCAGTTTCCTTATCAATTGTACCGTTAATGGCGACAATGCCACCGAAGATTGAAACTGGATCTGCTTCAAAGGCACGCTCCCAAGCTTCAAAAACAGTCTTACCTGTAGCTACTCCACATGGATTCATATGTTTTAAGCCGACACAAACAGTCTCGTCAAATTCTTGCAAGATATCAAGGGCAGCTGAGGCGTCTTGGATATTGTTGTAAGACATTCTCTTGCCATGAAGTTGCACGCAATCTTGGAGGGCATAAGAAACTTCCTCGTCTGAAACATAGAAGGCAGCCTTTTGGTGAGGATTTTCCCCATACCTTAGTTCGTCTTCTAGCCTAAATGTTAAATTCAAAGTTTCTTCGCTTCCATTTATTTTATTAAAGTAAGAAGCAATTAGAGAATCGTATTGGGCAGTTTTGTTAAAAACTTTTCCTGCAAGTCTTTGTCTTGTTTCTAGGCTTGTTTCGCCTTTTACTTCTAATTCCTTTAGGATGGTTTCATAATCATTTTTATCTGTGACAACTGTTACAAATTTATAATTTTTTGCTGCAGACCTTAGCATAGAAGGGCCACCGATATCGATATTTTCAATAATTTCATCATGGCTCACACCTTCTTTAGCAAGGGTTTCTGCAAATGGATAAAGGTTAACGCAAATTAGGTCTATATAGCCGATGTCATTGGCCTTAAGCTCTGACACATGACTTTCATTATCCCTTTTTGAGAGAAGTCCTCCGTGGACTTTTGGGTGGAGGGTTTTGACCCTACCTTCTAAGATTTCTGGAAAACCAGTGTAATCTTCTATAGAAATGCAATCTACTCCAGCATTTCTTAGGTGGTTTAAGGTTCCACCTGTGGAAATTATTTCAAAACCATTTGCCACAAGACCCTTGGCAAAATCTGCCACACCGGCCTTGTCACTCACACTTATCAATGCTCTTTTCATTTTTCCCCCTTTAATATTTCTGCTGCTGTTTTTATATATAACCTGTGCTCAAGATCGTGCACCTGGCTTTCTATTTCATCTAAAGATTTCTTATAATCAACCTTAAACTTATCTTGGGCGAGGATTTCTCCGCCGTCGATTTCCTCATTTACATAGTGGATAGTCACTCCTATGTACTCTTCTCCCGCTTCGTAAGCTCTTTTGATTGACTCTATCCCCTTGAATCTTGGAAGGAGGGAAGGGTGGATATTTACCACCTTGCCCTTATATTTTTCTAGAAAATCTTTAGATAAAATCCTCATATAGCCTGCTAGGAAAATATAATCAAGGTCTTTGACCTTTTCTAGGATTTCTTTTTCATAAGCAGCCTTGTTTGCATAGTCTTTTGGATTAAAAACAAAGGTCTTAATATTTTTATCTTCTGCCCTCTTAATAACCTTGGCCCCAGGCTTGTCACAAACCATGATTTTTATATCTGCAAGACCTTTTATTTGATCTGAACTTGCTAGAGCCTCAAAATTTGTACCTGTGCCTGAGGCAAATATTCCTATTTTTTTCATAGAAGGACAATCCCTTCCTTGTCAGTAACTTCACCTAAGACAAAGGCATCGTCAATTAAATCTAAGACTTTTTGCTTATCGGCATCGTCAACAATTACAGCAAGGCCTACGCCCATGTTAAAGACTTGGTACATCTCGTCATGGTCTATTTTGCCTTTTTCTTCTATAAATTTGAAAATTGCTGGCACTTCGTAAGAATCCCTATAAATTTTCATGCCAAGACCTTTTTTGAGAGCCCTTGGGAGATTTTCTATAAATCCCCCACCTGTGATGTGGGAAATGCCTGCAACCTTCACATTCTCAAGTAAAGTCTTAACTTCCTTAGCGTAAATTTTTGTAGGTCTTAAAAGAGCCTCGCCGATAGTCTCGCCATTAAATTCATCATCAAGACTTATATTTTCATCCTTCAAAACTTTTCTTATTAGAGAAAAACCATTTGAATGAAAACCTGTTGAAGGTATGCCTATTACAGCTTGGCCTGGTTTGGTATTTTCTGGATTAATTAAATCTTCTTTTTCGGCAGCACCAACAGCAAAACCTGCTATATCGTACTCGCCTTCCTTATAAAAACCTGGCATCTCAGCAGTTTCCCCACCCACAAGGGCAGCTTGCGCCTCTCTGCAACCATCGGCCACTCCCTTAACAATGGCTTCGATTTGGGATGGATCATTTTTGCCACAAGCAATGTAGTCTAAAAAGAAAAGTGGAATAGCACCTTGGGCAAGGATGTCATTTACACACATAGCCACAGCGTCAATGCCAATTGTATCGTGCTTATCCATGTCAAAGGCAAGTTTAAGCTTGGTGCCAACCCCATCTGTTCCACTTATAAGAACTGGATTTTTAAATCCATAGGCAGAAAGGTCAAAAGCTCCACCAAAACTGCCAATCATATCCATCATTCCTTTGTTTTTTGTGGATTCTACATGTTTTTTTATTCTCTCAACTGATTCATAACCGGCATTTAGGCTAACACCTGCCGCCTTGTATTTCTCGCTCATTTATTCCCCTTTGCTAAATATTGTTTTTGTATGTCTGTAAGTTCTTTCTTAAATTCTTCCTCGTAATCACCCAGGCCTTCATAATATTCACCTGTGAAAATATCTAAGGAAATTCCGTTGTTTGGACTATCAAAGTCAAAACCGATTGCTTCCTTTAGACCTTCTACAGTTATAAATTCCAAACTATCGGCACCTATTAAATCTCTTACCTCGTCTTTGGTAAGGTTGGCTGCAATTAATTCCTCAGAAGTCTTCATGTCGATTCCCGAATAAGAAGGGAAGATTATCTCAGGAGAGCCTATTCTTAGGTGGACTTCGCTTGCTCCTGCCCTTTTGAGCATGGAAATGATTCTCTTAGATGTAGTGCCCCTTACGATTGAATCGTCAAGAAGGATTACCCTCTTATTTCTAACTACGTCAGATAGGGCAGACAATTTCATCTTTACTGCTATATCTCTTAAATGTTGGGAAGGCTCGATAAAAGTCCTTCCTATGTATTGGTTTTTGATAAGACCCATTTCATATGGCAAACCAATTTCTTCTGCATAACCTGAAGCAAGTGATAGGGAAGAATTTGGTACACCAACAACTATATCAGCCTCCACAGGGTATTCCCTTGCCAAAACCCTGCCGGTATTTTTCCTAACTATGTGGACGTTTTTGCCAAGGATAGTTGAGTCTGGCCTTGCAAAATAAATAAATTCCATGGATTCGATGGCTATATTTGAGCCTGGTGTGAAACTTCCTATTTCATAACCTTTATCATCAATTTTTATAAATTCACCTGCTGAAATATCCTTTAAAAAGTCTGCACCGATTACATTTAGGGCACAAGATTCAGATGCAATGGCATAAGAATCATTAAGTTTGCCAAGTACTAGAGGCCTTGTGGCGTGTCTATCAACAGCTCCATAAAGAGCATCTTGGGTTAAAAGCATTACAGAGAATGATCCCCTTAACTTATTTAAGGCTTCCTTAAACCTTTCTTCGATAGTTTCCTTTCTTGACCTTCTAATTAAGTGCATGATAATTTCTGCGTGGCTTGCTGAGTGGAAAACTGCTCCCTCGTCTTCAAGCTCTGCCCTTAGCCATTTGGCATTATTCAAATTACCATTCATGGCTATGCCAAGGTGGCCATCGTTAAATTTATACAAGAGTGGTTCGATATTCTGAACGTTGGTGGAATTGCCACTTGAGTACCAAAGAGCACCCAAGGCGGCAGACCCATCTATTTTTTCTAATTTTCCATTATCTTTAAATACATCAGCAAGAAGGCCAATGTTTCTATAACCCCTTAGTCTAGTTCTTTCTGTTGATACAATTCCTGCACCCTGTTGACCTCTGTGTTGAAGAGCGTGAAGAGCATAAAAGGCAACACTTGGTGCCTTTTCTATATTCCAAATTCCAAACATTCCTACTCCTTTTGTTAAATCTTATCTAGTAAAATATTCCACACCGTTTTTAAATATGTCTTGCCTATCCTTTAAGGTATTGGTTTTGTAAAGAGTCTTATAGGACCTTTCAGAATGGCCCATCTTACCTAAGATTAGACCATCTTCACTTACCATTCCCTCAATGGCTAGGGCTGATCCGTTTGGATTATATTTGCCGTTTAGACTTGCGTCCCCATCGGCGTCTACGTATTGGAAGGCTGCAAGGTGTTTGAATTTTTCAATCTTGTTGCCAACGAGTCTTCCTTCTCCGTGGCTAAAGACAAGCTCATGGAGGTCTCCAATTTCAAACCCTTGGGTCCATGGTGACTTGGTAGATGCCACTCTTGTGATAGCTGTGTCTGATATATGCCTATAGCCAACATTTCTAAAAAGGCTAAGGTCATCTTCGTCAAGGTCACAGATTTTTCCATAAGGCAAAAGTCCTGATTTTATAAGGGCTTGTAATCCGTTGCAGATACCAAGGATTAGCTTTTTGTCTCCTAAGTGGGCATGGATTGCTTCTTTGACCTTGTCATTTTTAAGGATGTTTACAATAAATTTCGCTGATCCATCTGGCTCATCTCCTGCAGAAAATCCCCCGGGGAAGGCTATTATGTGAGAAGTTTTAATTTCTTCTACGAAAGCATCGATTGATTTTTCAATGTCATCCGATTTTGTATTGGTAAAGACAACTTGGGTCACCCTTGCACCCGCCTCTTCAAAGGCCTTTTGGGTATCGTATTCTGAGTTTGTACCAGGAAATACTGGAATTACCACCTTAACCTCGTCAACTTTTTCCTTGTAATAGATATTCTCGGTTTTTTCTGAAACGAGATTTTCTACCTTGCCTTGGTTTTTGTTGTAGTAGGTAGGATAGATTTCTTCAAGAGTTGACATATAGGCTTTTTCAGCCTCATCGATATTTATTTTAATGCCATTTACAGAGATTTCTTTGCTTACCTTACCGATTTCCTTAAAGTCTAAATCAGTATTTGCTTCAATGACAATTGAACAAGGATTAAAATCAAGAGTCGCATCATAGTCGATTGTAAAACCTAATTTATTACCAAGAGCCATCTTGATTAAGGATGAAGTTACAGATCCAAAGTCTTGGACGTAGGCTGCTACAACCTTCTTATTCTTGATATAAGAATTTAATTTTTCAAAGTCTTCCATGGCCTTTTTAATATTTGGATAGGCCTTTTCGTCTTTTTCTATTTCTATGATATATAATTTATTGCCGACTTTTTTAAGATCTGGAGTAATAACGTCTTCGATTTTTACAGGGGTACAAGCAAAGGAAATTAAAGTTTCAACTACATTTAGGTCGTTAAAAGATCCTGACATGGAATCCTTGCCACCGATTGAAGGTCTGCCAATTTCTCTTTGAGCGATAATTGATCCTAGCATGGCCTGGGTAACCTTGCCCCATTTTTCTGGGTCATCTAGGGGTTTTTCAAAATATTCTTGGAAGGAGAAGTATAAGGACTCCTTATTTCCACCAGCTGCATAAACTTTGGCAACAGATTCTAAAACTGCGTAAATGCTTGATAGGAATGGTGAATATTTTGAAATTTTTGGTATAAAACCGTAGGCCATAATTGTTGCTGTATCTGGTGTCGAATACAAGGTCGGAATGGCTGCAACAGATGCTTGGACTGGGGTTATCCTTTCCTTGCCTGCAAAAGGCATCATAACTGTTTGAGCACCTACTGTTGAGTCAAACATTGAAACCATACCCTTTTGGTTGGTGACATTTAGGTCTTTTAGCTCATCCAGGATAGCTTGCTTGCTCACTTCTTTTTTAACAAAAGGATTTTCACGAACCTTGTCAACTAGGTCTGCCTTGGCGTGTTTTCTAACACCCGCTGTTGCTAAAAATTCTGCACTAAAGTCTACAATTTTTTCATCATTGTAATACATTTCCAAGCGTTTCTTGTCGGTGATATTTGCAACGTGAACATATTCAAGGTTTTCTTTTTCACACTCTTTTACAAAAGCCTCATAGTCTTTTTTGTCAATTCCTACAGCCATTCTTTCTTGGGATTCTGAAATGGCTATTTCTGTTGGATTTAGTCCCTTATATTTGGTCTTTACCCTATCAAGGAATATTTCAATACCTTCAGAAAGCTCACCGATGGCTACAGATACACCACCAGCACCGAAGTCGTTTGATTTTTTGATAAGTCGTGTAACCTCTGGTTTTCTGAAGAGTCTCTGGATTTTTCTTTCTTCTACTGGGTTTCCCTTTTGAACTTGGCTAGATGCAGTTGTTAAAGATGAGTCATTGTGGATTACAGAAGATCCAGATGCACCTTGGATACCATCCCTGCCAGTTCTTCCTCCAATCATGATAACTATATCACCAGGGAGAAGCTCTTCTCTCTTGTAATCTCCGTCTTTTACTGCGCCAACAACAGCCCCAACTTCCATGGTTTTTGCCACATAGGATGGGTCGTAAATTTCTCTGACAAAGGTTGTTGCAAGGCCGATTTGGTTACCATAAGATGAATTTCCTAAGGCCTTTCCCTTAGAAATTTCAACCTGTGGGAGCTTGTTAGCCATAGTATCTTCTCTTTTTTCTAGGATATTTCCAGCACCAGACACTCTCATAGCTTGGTAAACATAGGACCTACCAGAAAGTGGGTCTCTGATAGCCCCACCAATACAGGTTGAAGCTCCACCAAATGGCTCGATTTCTGAAGGATGGTTGTGGGTTTCGTTTTTAAACTGAATTAGCCACCTTTCCTTCTTTCCCTTATTTTCTATCTCTGTGAAAAACGAACAAGCGTTGATTTCTTCAGAAACTTCTATATTAGTATCACCCAACACCTTGGTGTGGTACTTGCCAAAAATTGAGGCCATATCCATGAGTCTAATTGGCTTAGTAATGCCAAGCTCTTCCCTTAATTTCAAATAATAATCAAAAGCATCTTGCATTTCTTTTTGGAAAAGTTTTGAATTTATTTTTACCTCATCAAGGCTTGTTTCAAAGGTTGTATGCCTGCAGTGGTCAGACCAAAATACGTCTAGAACGTAGATTTCAGTTTCACTTGGGTCCCTATTTTCTTTCTTGTAGTGGTCTTGAATAAATTCCAAATCTTCAAGGTCTAGAGCTAGTGATAGGTCTTTTATTAAACCTTCGAGTTCTTCTTTTCCATAATTCCTAAAACCAGTCAAATCCCTCAATGGTTTCATTTGAGAATCTATAGCAAAGTCCATTTTTCCTAGGTCTTTTTCCCTAGATTCAATTGGGTTTATTAGGTATTTTTTTATTTTTCCTAGTTCTTGCTCAGAAACTTCTCCATCTAATACTACAAGCTTGCCTGCCCTTACTAAGACGTCTACATTATCGTCAATTAATTTTAGGGCTTGCATAGCTGAGTCTGACCTTTGGTCGTACTGGGCTGGGAGGGTTTCGTAAGCTATGTAGGTTTTGCCATCAAGGTCAAGGTCTTCAAAGACTTGATCAGTCATTATTTCTGCGAAAACTCTTGTTTTTGCCTTCGCATAAAGGTCTTCTGAAATGTTATAAATGTCGTAAATTACGTATGTATCAACTTTCTCTAAAGCAAGATTAAAATCTCTGTTAAAAAGTTTTTTTAGATTTTCGCTCTCCCTGTCATAGGCAGGTCTTTTTTGTACAAATATTCTCTTATTCAAAGTCATCCTCCAAATATACATTTCCTAAAAAGTTCATGTGACCGATTTTCCTGTTGTGGCGAGCTTCCTTTTCGTATAAGTGAAGATAGCCTTGTTTCTTGGTGATTAGGTTAATAAAATATTCTTCGTTTTGGCCGAGAATATTATATAGGGTCGCTTCCCTGTTTTCTATTTTTCCCACCTTTAGTCCACAAATACCTTCTATGTGGGCCCTAAATTGGGACTTGGTCGCTGATTCCTGGGTTATATGACCAGAATTGTGGACCCTTGGAGCAATTTCATTGAAGATTACATCTCCATTTGAAATAAAATACTCAACTGTAAGTACTCCGTAGTAGTCATTGTCAGCGAGGATCTTCTTTGTATATTCAATTGCCTTTGACTCTTGGTATTTGGTAATATGGGCAGGAATATTTGACCTATAGAGGATGTTGTGTCTATGTTCATTTTCAACCACAGCCACAATCTCGATTCCATCGATATCCTTAACTGCAACTACCGAAATTTCCTTATCCAAATCGATTAGCTCTTCGAGGATTGTGTCTTTTTCTACTTCCTCATTTGAAGAAATAATTTTTTGCCCCTTGCCGTCATAACCAAATCTAGTGGTTTTCATGACGAACTTGCCATCAATTTCATAATCGCCTTTATTAGCATCAAAGTATTTTACCGTTGGAATCCCAAGCGACCTAGCATATTCCTTTTCCTTAAGCCTGTGCTGACTAATTTCCAAAATCCTTGAAGACTGGACGAAATTGTATTTACTTTCAAGTTTTTTATAAGAATCTATGTCAATATTTTCAAACTCGAAAGTAATTACATCGCTCATTTGGCACAGTTTTTCGATATTTTCGTATACATTAAAAGCACTATGGATAAAATAATCTGCGAATTTTCTAGCGCAGGCGTCTTCGCTTGGATCGAGAATTGCAATCTTATAGCCCATTTCTTTTGCGCTCATAGCAAGCATTCGTCCAAGTTGGCCGCCACCGATTATACCGATAGTGCTTTTTGGTAATATAGTCTTGATCATATTTTCATATCTTCCTTTACTATATTTTCTAATTCAATTTTAAAATCCCTGTACTTTTCTGCTAATTTTTCATCATTGATAGCAAGAATCGCAAGGGCAGTAATAGCAGCGTTTTTAGCTCCTGCCTCTCCTATAGCCATGGTCGCAACTGGCACGCCATATGGCATTTGCACAATAGAAAGCAACGAGTCAACGCCATTTAGAGTAGATGATTTAATTGGAACACCAATTACAGGTAGTGTAGTTGACGCAGCAACCATACCTGGCAAATGTGCAGCCCCACCAGCTGCAGCTATGATTAGGCTGTAGCCGTTCTTCCTGGCATTTTTCGCAAAGTCAACCATTAACTCAGGTGTCCTATGCGCACTGATAACCCTCTTGTCGTAGTCTATGCCAAACTTATCAAGCACAGAACAACATTCTTTCATAGTCTTGTAGTCAGATTTTGAACCCATTATGACAGCTATTTTTGACATTTTAACTCCTTATCTTTTCTTCTACAAAATTAGTATATCTATTTTATTATTTTTTTCAATGTTTAAAGTTAAATAAAAAATTTTCCATCTATCCTTGACAAATTTTCCTAAGTTAATAAAATTTACTTGTAAGAATGTCATAAATTTATATCATTATTGCAAAAGAATAAGGAGAAAATAATGGATTTAATTTACAAAGGCAAGACAAAGAACATCTATAGCTTAGATAATGGCAACATCTTGATGAAATTTAAAGACGACGTTACAGGCAAGGACGGAGTTTTTGATCCAGGTGAAAACCAAGTTGGTCTTTCAATTGATGGAGCTGGCAAAGCTGGACTAAGGATGACAGAATTTTTCTTTAACAAACTTAACGAAAAAAATGTCCCAACCCATTATGTAGCTGCAAACATTGATGAAAACACTATGGAAGTTAGAAAAGCAAAAGTGTTTGGCAAGGGTCTTGAATTTATCTGCAGATATAGGGCAGTAGGTTCTTTTTACAAAAGATATGGCAAATACATAGAAGAAGGTGCTCCACTTGATGGATTCTTTGAAGTTACAATAAAAGACGATGCCGCAGGCGATCCTACTATTTCAAAAGATTGTCTAGCAGCCTTAAATATTGCAACAGCTGACCAATACGAAGAACTAAAAAGACTTACAAAAGAAATTTGTGGTCTAATCCGTGACATTCTAAAAGAAAAAGGTCTTGACCTTTATGATATAAAACTAGAATTTGGCGTAGATGAGAATGATAAAATCATCCTAATTGACGAAATATCTGGTGGCAACATGAGAGTCTATAAGGATAATGAATACATCGAACCACTTAGACTATCAGAATTAGTCCTTAAATAAAAACCAATCCCTCTTGAGATTTTACAAGAGGGATTTTTTTATAATTTTCCAACACAAAAGCAGGCAAACGCCTGCTTTTGTTAAAATGATATTCTAAATATTACTGCAATTAAGCAAAGAATAACTGCTAGAGGTACATATAGGAATTTACCAATATTATACCAAGTATTTCCGTATTGTTTTTTAGCACCTAGGTTAATTGCTCCAAGAAGCTGATCTTTGGTTAAGATCCAGAACCAAGTTACAGCACCAATCATTGCCCCTATTGGGATAACATATATTGAGATAAAGTCCATAAATGGTCCCCATTGGCTAATCATTTCCATGTTTACACCTATAGCAAAAACCACGAGACCTATCAAAAATAAAACTAGATTACGTTTTAATTTGGGGTGTCTTTGCATGAGGGATTCTGCTACTACTTCAAACATATTTTGAAGGGATGATATACCGCCAAAGACAACTGCTACGTATAATATAATTGCAAAAACTCTACCAAAGCCCATATCCTGTAAGATTGTTGGTAGGACTTGGAAAAGTAAACCAGGTCCACCTGCCTGGTCCATGTTGTAGACGATAATCGCCGGAATCATTACAAAGGAAGCAAGCATAGCAGCTACAGTATCTAGGAAACCTGTCATCTTTGAAGATGAAACGATGTCTTCATCATCAGAAAGATAAGCACCTACAACTAGCATACCAGAACCAGTCACTGATAGGGAGAAAAACGCCTGGCCCATAGCCTGAAGAATTGTTCCCCAATTTATCATTTCTTTATCAAACCTAAACATATACTTGTATCCCTCAAAGGCATTTGGAAGTGTTAGAATCCTAATAGCAAGGACTACAAAAAGCACAAAGAAAGCTGGCATCATGATTTTATTTGATTTTTCAATAGTAGATGCGCCACCAATACAAGAAAGTAGAGTAATGGCTATGATAAAAAAGTGGTAAGGCACTACTGAGAAAGGTTTTAAAGAAAAGCTATCAAAATAACTTGTTGTATCTACAGTTAAAAGTGACCCGGTTAGAGAATCTACCAAAGCTTTTAAGACGTAGGCAACAATTACTGCATAACCAATCGCAATCAAAAGTGATCCAATAAGTGGTATGTAACCTATAAATTTGCCTATGATTGTATCTTCCTTGCGACTTTTAAATGCCTTTTGGTAGGCGCCAAGAGTACCTGTGTGAGCGTACCTACCCACTGCAAACTCACTTGCAAGACCACAGTAAGCAAAGACGCTTACAAAAAATATGTAGGCAATTAAAAAAACTATGCCTCCCTTTTGAAACTTATATGGAAAGCCCCACACATTTGCCATACCGACTGCAGAACCAACTGCCGTGAGGATAAATCCTAATTTAGAACTAAATTTATTCATCTTTTTTCTCCTTTTTCATTATATTTATTTATTTTCTTTGTTGATATATCACTTTAAAGCATAATCTAATTATAACCGAATTTTTAAATAAATCAAGAAAAAAAATCTCCTACAAAGATAAGAGATTTCGCTAAAAATTTAGAAACTTTTTGGCAAAGAATCTTTGTAGGAGTAAATATTAATGAAACAGAATTGCTGCAAGGCTGACTAATATAACAAGTGGGGTGTAAATATACCTGCCAATCTTTATGAAGGTCTGAGTTTTTTTATGTTTTGCACCCTTATTTATTTCATCAAGCAAGACTTCTGAGTCCATAACAAAAAACCAAACCACTGCTCCAAGCACTGCACCTAGAGGAATTAGGTAATAAATTGTAATGTCCATCAGGCTTGTCCATTTGGCTAGTGGGTGAAGGTCAACACCCAAAATTAAAACTGTAGTTCCTACCAATAGCAAGGCTGTTTTATCATTCATCTTAAACTCTTGGTTTAAAGTATGGGCAATCGATTCGAATATTGTTTGAAGCGAGGTAAGACCTGCCATTATTATTGCCATATAAAACAAAACTGCAAAGCCTCTTCCAATCCTCATCGAGTTAAAAATACTAGGCAATATTTGGAAAATTAAAGCTGGTCCTCCAGCTTCATGCATGGAGAAAACTACAATCGAAGGAACAATAATAAAAGCTGAAAGAAGTGCAACAATTGTGTCAAATAGACCAGTTAACTTTGAATTTGTAACTATGTCATGATCATCTGTAAGCATCCTTCCAACAAAAACCATGCCAAAGCCAGTTATAGAAAGGGCAAACAAGGCATCTCCCATGGCAGAAATAGCTGTGCCTATATTACAGTCCTTAAAATCAAACCTAAAAAGTAGTTTGTAGCCTTCTTCAATGTTTGGAAGCGTTAACATCTTAAATAAGACTATAAGGTAAATCACTATCATTGATGGCATCAAAACAGAGTTTAGCCACTGGACTGATTTAAAACCTCCAAGGCTTATTAAAATAACTAGGACAATTATTAAAAGATGAACTTCCATTACTGCAAAAGATCTAGAAGAAAATTCTTCAAACCAGGTGAAAGGTGGTGTAATTATGAGTTTTCCATTTATGGTATCCACAAGTGCCTTCGCTACATAAGAAACTATAATCGTATAGCCAACTGCCATAATCAAGGAAATCACCAGAGGAAAATAGCCGTAAATTTTTGCAATTTTCGATTCTGGATGCCTTGTCTCGATAGCTTTTTTATATGATTTTACGACTGATCCCTTTATCATCCTTCCTATAGCAAATTCGCTAGAAAGGCCGACATAAGAAAAAAGGGAAATAAAAATCAAATAAAAAATCAGGAAAAATATTCCACCCTTATGAAATTTATAAGGAAAACCCCAAACATTTGCCATACCCACCGCAGAGCCTGTGGCGGATAGGACAAAGATTGTTTTTGATTTAGTCTTTGGAAGCTTCATACCTAGTCCTTGTACTTATTCTGAAGGTCTTTTATAAGGTCAGAATCTTCAAAATAATTAATTCCCATAGCAGCTTTCACTTTTTCAAGTTTTTTAGCTCCTTGACTTCTCGCATCAGCTGTGCCTTTTCTTAAAATATCAAACACGCCTTCTATGTCTTTTTCATATTCAGCTCGTCTAGCTCGAATTGGTTCAAGCTCCTCTTCTAGGACCTTGATTAAGAATTTCTTGCACTTAACATCGCCTAGACCTCCCCTTTGGTAGTGGGCCTTTAATTCATCTAAATTTTTGTATTCTGGTAAATATTTTTCAAAATGACTATCATTTGAAAATACATCTAGGTAGGTAAAGACAATATTGCCCTCTACCTTGCCCGGATCATCTATATTTATGTGGTCTGGGTCGGTATACATAGACATTACTTTTTTCTTTACAGTATTTTTGTCATCTGCGAGATAAATGGCATTTCCAAGTGACTTGCTCATCTTGGCAGCTCCGTCAATTCCTGGCATACGGCGAGCCATTTTAGATTCAGGAAGAACTGCTTTTGGTTCCACAAAGACTTCACCATATATATTATTAAAACTTCTAGCAAGCTCCCTAGCTTGTTCAAGCATTGGCTCTTGATCTTCGCCAACAGGTACAACATTCGCATCAAATAATAAAATATCAGCTGCTTGGCTTACAGGATAAATCAAAAATCCTGCTGGCAAACTAGTTTCAAAATTTCTTAATTTTATTTCTGATTTTACAGTAGGATTTCTTTCAAGCCTTGAGAGGGTAACTAGATTTAAAAAGTAAAAAGTAAGTTCAGTAAGCTCTGCCACCTGTGATTGGATGAAAATACTCACCTTGGATGGGTCTATTCCCACACTTAAGTAATCAAGGGCTACTTCGATAAGGTTTTCACGGATTTTTTGTGGATTGTCAAAATTATCTGTAAGAGCCTGACTATCTGCAATCATGACATACATCTTATCATAAGAACCTTCATTTTGCATCTTCACCCTATTTCTGAGGCTTCCTACGTAGTGACCAAGGTGGAGTCTACCAGTTGGTCTGTCACCTGTTAAAATTATATCTCCCATAATTTCTCCTTTTCATGTAAAAAAGGGGAAGCTTCTGCTTCCCTATTTATTTTGATTTTGTGCTAGATAAGCATCAATGAAGCCTTGGATATCGCCATCCATAACTGCTTCCACATTTCCCATCTCATAATTTGTCCTGTGGTCTTTAACCATGGTGTATGGCTGGAAAACATAAGATCTTATCTGACTACCCCAGGCAATTTGTGAATAGCTTCCCTGGATATCTTCAATTTTTTCTTTTTTCTCTTCTTCTTTTATTTGAATCAACTTTGAAATAAGGAGGTTCATTGCTGTTTCCCTATTTTGCATCTGGCTTCTTTCGGCCTGGCTGGTTGCAACTACTCCTGTTGGTATGTGGGTTATCCTAACTGCAGAGTCAGTCTTATTTACGTGCTGACCACCTGCCCCACTTGCTCTATAGGTATCAATCCTTAAATCTGATGGATCAATTTCTATACTTGTATCTTCGTCTAATTCAGGGAATATATCCACTGAAGAAAAAGAAGTATGACGTCTTGATTGGCTGTCAAAAGGTGAAATCCTTACTAATCTATGGACTCCCTTTTCCCCCTTAAGATAACCATAAGCATATGGACCCTTAACATGAAGAGTAACAGATTTTATTCCACCTGCCTCTTCGTTGTTTAAATCCTTAACCTCAACCTTAAAGCCCCTTTTCTCGCAATATCTGGTATACATCCTAAAGAGCATGTCAGCCCAATCTGTCGCTTCAAGACCACCTGCGCCTGCATTTATAGAAAGGTAAGCATTATTTTTATCATATTCTCCATTAAGTTGAGTCTTTAACTTAAGACTTGCGAGTGACTTTTTGATTTGTTTTAGATTTGAATCGACTTCTTCTAAGGTTTTAGACTCATCTTCATCACTTAATTCAACAAGATCAATTAAGTCTTTGTTATCTTTTATAGCATCTTCTATATCTGTGTAGGCCTTTAAATCTTCTTTTTTATCAGATAGGTCTGCCATCACAGTTTGTGCCTTATCGGAGTCATCCCAAAAATTTGGGCTCATTGATTTTTTTTGAAGTTCATCTATTTCTTCTTTAAGCCTAGCCGGGTCAAAGACTGTCTCCGACTAGGGTTAAAGTTTCTTGAAAGTTTTTGATTTCTTCTTTTAGTTCAAATATTTCTCTCATATTATTTCTTTACAGTTGATTTCTTAGCTTCGCGGTCCATTCTCCTGCGCTCAGCCCTGTTTAGTCCTTCATGGTCTTCTTCATCTGTAGATGGACCTGTAATATCTTCATGGCTTGCATCTTCTGGAATTAGAACTTGCTTTCTTTGGATATTTTGTCTAATTTCTACATTCATCATGTATCTTACTGTATCTTCAAGGATAGCCCTGGTCATTTCTTCGTACATATCAAAACCTTCGTTAGTGTAGGCCCTAACTGGATCTTCTTGGCCCATTGCCCTAACTCCGATTTCCTTACGCATTTGATCCATTGCATCAATGTGATCCATCCATTTTTGATCTATTACCCTAAGAAGGATTACTCTTTCAACTTCTCTCATATTATCTGGGCCAAAACTTGCTTCCTTATCTTCATATTTAGCAAGAGTCGCACCTGTTACATATTCGATTAGGTCATCTTGAGTGTAAGAATTGATATTTTCAAAATGAAGTTGGGTTACAGGTACACCAAGACCATTTAGGTAGTTAAGTAAGGCTGTCATTTCCCAATTTTCTGGCTTAACTTCTGGATTTGTGAAGGTATAAACAGCATCTTTTATGACTTGTTTAATCATATCGATGATAGTTTCCTTCATATCTTGACCCATAAGAACTTCACGTCTTTCGTTGTAGATTATTGTTCTTTGTTTGTTCATGACATCGTCGTATTGAAGGACTCTTTTTCTTGTAGCAAAGTTGTTTGCTTCTACTCTTGTTTGAGCCTTTTCAATTGACCTTGTAACCATTCTTGAAACTATTGGTTCATTTTCATCAAAATCTGCTTTTTGAACAAATTTTGCTACAGCTTCCCCACCGTTAAGTCTGATCAAATCATCTTCAAGAGATATGAAAAATCTAGACTTACCTGGGTCTCCTTGACGGCCTGAACGACCTCTAAGCTGGTTATCAATACGTCTTGATTCATGTCTTTCAGAACCAATGATATATAGACCACCTGCAGCAATTACCTTAGCTTCTTCTTCTTTGATAGCTGGTCTAAATTGATCTTTGTAGTGTCTGAATTTCTTTCTAATTTCTATGATTTCTTGGTTATCTGTTGCAGAGAATGAGTCAACCTCTTCGATTAATTCTTCGCTAGTTCCCTCTCTTCTTAGTTTTTGCTTAGCCATGAAGTCTACGTTACCACCAAGGGTGATATCTGTACCACGGCCTGCCATGTTGGTTGCGATTGTAACAGCACCAAGCCTACCTGCTTGGGCAACAATTTCTGCTTCTCTTTCGTGGTTTTTAGCGTTTAGGACTGTATGAGAAATACCAGCTTGTTTAAGAGCAGCTGAAAGTCTTTCACTTGCCTCGATAGAAATTGTACCAACAAGGATTGGTTGGCCAGTTGCGTGAACTTCGTTAATTTCATTTATGATTGCATTAAACTTACCACGTTCATTTATATAAACATGGTCGTTATCATCTATTCTCTGTACTGGTCTATTTGTAGGAATCTCAACTACGTCTAGCTTATAGATTTCATCAAATTCGTCTTCTTCTGTCTTTGCAGTACCAGTCATACCTGATAATTTAGCATACATTCTAAAGTAGTTTTGGAAAGTAATAGTAGCAAGGGTCTTGCTTTCTGCCTTAACTTCTACACCTTCTTTAGCTTCTATCGCTTGGTGAAGACCATCTGAAAATCTCCTACCTTGCATGATACGGCCTGTAAACTCATCTACAATTTCAACTTCGCCATGGTTTACAACATAGTCAATATCTCTTGTCATTGTTGTATTTGCCTTAAGAGCATTGTTGATATAGTGAGATAGCTCTAGGTTTTCTGTATCAGATAGGTTTTCTATACCAAAAAATTCTTCAGCCTTTTTTGTACCTTTTTCTGTTAAGTTTGATGATTTTCTCTTCTCATCTACAAGGAAGTCTACGTCTTCTACCTTGAATTCCCTATCAAATGGGTCAATATCAGCATCTTCATTAGGATCTAGAATCCTACCTTCTAGTGTTTGGATAAATTCATTTGCCTTTTGGTAGGTATCTGTTGATTCATCGCCTTGACCGGAAATAATAAGAGGTGTTCTTGCCTCATCTATTAAGATTGAGTCAACCTCATCTACAATTGCGTAGTTTAGGCCACGTTGAACCATGTCTTCCTTATAAATAACCATGTTATCTCTTAGGTAGTCAAAACCAAATTGGTTGTTGGTTCCATAAGTGATGTCTGCGTTATAATTTTCTCTTCTTTCGCTATTTGTAAGTCCGTAAATAATACAACCTACAGATAGACCAAGCCAGGTATGAACCTTGCCCATCCACTCTTGGTCACGCTTAGCTAAGTAGTCGTTAACTGTAACTACGTGAACACCCTTGCCAGATAAGGCATTTAGATAAGATGGAAGTGTTGCTACAAGAGTCTTACCTTCACCTGTTTTCATCTCCGCTATCTGTCCATTATGTAGTACAATACCACCTAAAAGTTGCACTGGATAGTGCTTGATTCCTAAAACCCTGTAACTTGCTTCTCTAACTACAGCAAAGGCTTCAACTAAAAGATCATCCAGGGTCTCGCCATTTGCTAGTCTTTCTTTAAATTCAATTGTTTTATGTTGTAACTGCTCATCAGTTAACTTTTGCATTTCTTCATCTAGTGCTAAAATCTTATCTACCGTTTTTTGGTTTTGTTCGATTTCTTTTTGACTAAATGACTTAAATATATTAAATAATGCCAAATTTTTCACCTTCCAATTCTTCACTTATCCTACCCTTATTATACAAAATTTCAATCAAATATAGTTAATAAAGCCAAATTGGGCGTGTATTGTTTCCAAATATAAACTAAATTTTATTTCGTAAAATAACAGATAATGATTTTAATCCACTATACATTATATATGCTTTGGTTGTTTTATTCAATCAAAATTCCTAATTTACAAAAATTTTAACAAAAAAAGCCCTAAATTTTTTAGGACTTCCCTCTTGAAACAAACCAACCACTTTTCATATGGTTTTACTTATAAACCAAGAATATTTTTATACTTTTCAAACTCCTCTGGCACTTCTTTATCAAAAACCATTTCATTTCCATCCTTATCTTCAAAAGAAAGGTGGGCACAATGGAGTAGGGGGTGGTCTAGGTTAAATTTGTGTTTAAAGTTTCCATAGACAGGATCGCCCAAGAGCGGGTGGTTGATAGATGTCATGTGGACTCTTATTTGATGGGTTCTGCCAGTTATGATATGAACTTTAACCAAGCTAAAACCATCAGTTTCGCTTAGGACTTCGTATTCAGAAATCGCCTTTCTCCCGCTAGGACGGACTGCCATCTTACGTCTATTATGTGGGTCCCTATCCATGAAATTTTCAATCCTGCCACACTTTTCGTCAAAATTTCCAAAGACTATGGCAAGGTATTCTTTCCTGACCTGTCTGGTTTCAAACAGAGTTTTTAAATAGCGATAAGATTCATTATTTTTCGCTATTACCATAAGGCCAGTCGTATCCTTATCAAGCCTGTGGACAATACCTGGCCTATCTTCCCCACCAATGTGAGATAGGCCATCATAGCCGTACTTATAAAGAAGGGCATTGACCAAGGTTCCTGTCACAATCGCCCCTGCTGGATGGACTATGAGGTTTTTTTGCTTGTTTATAATCGCATAATCGTTATTTTCATAGACTATATCAAGAGGAATATCCTCTGCCTTTATCTCTTGAACTTCAAAGAGCGAATCGTCTATAAAAATCTCATCGCCCATCTGAAGCTTAAAGGATGGTTTTATTTTTTTGTCATTAACTTTTATTAAAGAAGCTTTGATAAAATCTTTTATCTTTTCCCTTGGTATACTATCAAGCTCATCAGATATGTATTTATCAACTCTTATAAGGTCATCTGCTATTAATATCATGTGTTTATTATATAGGTAATTTAAGATTTTTCATTCAACTTATCAAAAAACTTATTCATTTTCTCAAAGGTCTTCTCAGATTTTTTAATATTCTTAAGAAGTGGTCTTCTGATGCTTAGACTGGTTTTTGGTGCCTCATTCAAAAGCATTTCCCCCGCCTTAACAGCAGACTGATTTTTATAAAAGGCAAGCGCTAAATCCTTGTCAACTTTCGAATTTAAGTCCTTGTTGGTATAAATAAGCCTTACAAGGTTAACAACCATGTCATTTTCATTTTTAATTGGCTCTTTAGATAGTTTAGCGAGCACCTTTTTTGATTTAACCAAAGTCTTTTCAGAATCATTAATCTTCGCTAAAAGAGCTGGCCTCATCTCATCAACTGCTCTAAGGTCAGAATTAAGCAAAATTTTACCAGCGTTTATAAGAATTTGATTAGAATAAACTGCGTAAGCAAGTTTTTTTTCTTGGGTATTTAACCTTGCTATTACTTTTTCATCACTTAGTCTTTTCCTATTCTTATAGGCTAGTTCGTACTTATCAAAGGCTAGAGCAATTTTTTCTCCTAATTGATTTATAAGGAGAATTTGATTGTAGGTATCCATGTATCCGTCATTTTCTGTCATTACACTTATGATGTAGGCCTGAGACTTAGTTTCTACAAGGGCCACATCATTTTGGATTCTATCAAGCTCACCAGTCTTATTCATAGACTTATAGGATGGGTTTATATTTTTTAAAAGTTTCACCCTTTTAGATGATGAGTTGGAAAGAGATCTGACCATATCCCTAGCAATTTCAGAATTGCTCCTATAAATCCCATATAAAGCCCAGGCTAAATCTTTTGCATTAGTATAGTTTTCATCACCGGCCCCAAGCATTAACCTATTAAGGCTAGTTCTGTTATTTTTTGTAAAGGATTTTATAAAGGCGTTTATAGGATCAAACCCACCAAGAGCTTCGATTAACCTGTTTGTAGCATCGTTATCTGATAATCTAAGACTAAGGTCAAGGTCCCTTTTTATTTCCTCGCTATAGGTCATCTTTCCATTTTCAACCCTATTTAAAACTGCAAGACCAATCATTGTCTTTATAGTAGACGCAGCAGGAAGCTTATCCTTATCCGAATTAGCCATATAAATATTTACATCACTGGGACCATAGACTGTTCTTACATTCACCTGGTATATTAACTTCCCATCAATGGTGTCCTTAATGGCAGTGTGTATATCATTTTTTAGCATATCATCGTCTGTATTTGCTAAAGCCTTGCCAGCCAAACCTAAATTTATTAGGATTAGAGCAAAAATTATTTTAAGTATTTTTTTCATAGTAGCTCCTACATTTCATTGATTCCTTCTTTATTAAGATATCCAGCAAGGGTCTTACCCTTGTAATCATCAGTAATAAAAATCGCCTCGATATAGTCTCCCTCATCTGTAAGGGAAAGGATTTTTGGATTGGTGAATTTTTTAGCAAGCAGGTTAGCTACTGCCTTTTCAAAAGGCACTCCCAAACTATATTCGTCAATTTCATCACTTATCTGTTCTTCGACATCAAAGTCTTCAAAGCTAAACCTATAGGCAAAGTTGTCTGTAAATTCTTCAAGGGTCTCACTCGCATCATAATAATTATTAACACAAGTTAAAAGCCTATCATAATCAGCCTTATTTTTCTCCATAGTGTTGGCAAAAAGTGCACCCATGTGTTTAAAGACAGCATCAGATTTTTCTGTAAGGATGAAGCCATCTTCACTGGAATAAATATAACCTTTCTCTATAAGATTTGTGACAATTTTTTTGCTATCTTCAATAAAATAGCCATCTATATCGTAAATTTCGTCATAAGCTGTAGAGTAAATTGTTGTATAATACAAGCAAAATTCAAATTCGGCCAGGGTCAAATCATAGGCTGGAGCAATAAATTCATAAAGATTTCTCAACTTTTCCTTAATTTTTTTATGGTCCCTATTAAAATCATCCATTAGCATCACAAAGTGAGTGAAGGCCTCGCCATCTTCGATTTTTTCATCAAGGTCTTCTACTTCAATTATATCTTCGTAGTCGTCTTCCTTTACGAGAAGGGCTTTTTTTATCTTTTTACCATTTTCAGTGTATTCAATTTCAAGCTTATGTCTACCTTCCTCAATAAGGCCTACCAGAGCATCCTCAAAATCATCCTCGGAATAATATTCCTTGGCAATTTCAAAACTTAAAATTTTAAGGTCAGAATATTTTTTATTTAAAGATTTTTTTAAATCTATAAGAAGGTCAAAGCGATAGCTATAAGAAGAAATATCAGCATTTGAATCTAATTCTAAAAAATGCTTATCATCAGCCAAAATTTTTAGGTCATCAAGGAGATCTGCTAAACTATTTTTACTATCTAGGTAGGATTCTGGCACCACATTTTGGGCAGATCTATATTTTTCAAGAATAGCAGAAAGTCTTTGCATAAAGTCCACATATAAGAAAGAGGCCTCTACCGTATAGTCATATACGTAATAGTAGTCATCATCACTTTCATCAGCTCTTTCAATTTTTACATATCCCTTATCAGACAGAGATAAAAGCTCATCTTTAACTTCACCTAACTTAAATAAGGCTGTTGTTTTTTTGTTTTTAGAAATTTCATCTCTTTCAAAATATAGACTTTCAATCAAAAACTCAAATTCTCTTAAACTTAAATCATAGGCTAGAGCAAAAAATTGAAAAATATAGTCTATTTTTTCTTTTACAGAGTCATATTTTTCAGCTAAGTCAAAGATATGGCCGAGGTATGATTCAAAATATTTGCTAATCATAATTTTCTCCTTTACTATATTAATAATTTTATCATAAATTTGAGGACAAAAAAAGACACCCTGAGGTGCCTTTAGATTTTATTTGATTTTCTTATAGCCAAGACCTGCGCCTATTAATCCGACAAGAGCAAGGCTTGTGCCAATTAGACCTGTCTTTGGGTTTGTTGCTGGATTTTTATTCTTTCCTGCCATCACTTCTTCGATTTTGTAAATCTTGCCAAATTGGGCTGGATAAGATGTGAGAACTATGTCATCTGTGAAGATTTTGTATTCCTTGCCTTCTTTAATTTCAAGCTTGCCAAAATCTTTTTTAGGAACAAGGTACTTATCTTCCTTGTTTGACTTTCTTGCTACAGTTACACCTTCCTCATCGATTTTTTCTACTACAAAGATATCAAAAATAGTTTTTTCAGCTTCTTTCTTATTTTCTTTAGATTTTTTAGCTGGTTTTTTCTTATCAGCTGGCTTCTCGTTTTTCTTTGGAGTTTCTTTTACAAGTTCAACCTTATAAATAGCTGCAAATTGAGCAGGATCAGAAGTTAGGATTTCTTCTGATGTTTCGATTTTATAGGCCTTACCTACTTGTGGAGTAATTTTTCCAAAGTGTTTCTTTGCAATATTATACTTACTTTCTTTCATGCCCTTTTCATGAACCGTTACTATATCTTTAGTAACTTTTTCAACAACATAAGATTTTACCATAGTCTTAGCTGGCATTGCTTTTTCAACAATTGAGAAAATCTTGCCAAATTGAGCTGGGTAAGATTTTAAAGAAATGTTATCAGATGTGATAGTAAAGACCTTGCCTTTTTCAAGTTTCATTCCCTTAAATTCTGATTTTGGAACATTATAAAGGTTTGATTCGTTGCCTACTTCATAAAGGGTGACTCCTTCTTCGTTGATTTCTTTTACAACAAAGTCTCTAACGACTTTTTCTTCTTTAGGCTTTACTTCATTTATTTTATGGATTTTTGTAAATTGAGCTGGATAAGAAGCGAGAACTGTATCGTCTGCCACAATTTCTACTTCTTTACCCTCTACTAAATCAATATCCTTAAATTCTTTTTTAGGGACATTGTAAAGGTCATCTGGATTTGATTTCTTGTAAACATCTACGCCTTCTGCGTTTATTTTTTTAATTACGTAAATATCAGAAAAAACATGGCTCTCTTTGCCTTCGATAACCCTATAAACTTTTCCAAATTTTGCTGGATCAGATTTTAGGATATCCCAATTTGTATAAAGAGTGAAAATTTTTCCTTCTTTAAGGTCCATACCATTAAAATAAGATTTTGGAACATTGTAGACATCAGCTTCGTTATTTACGTCAACGATGTCTACCCCTTCTTCATAGATTTTCTTTACTTTGTATTCTGCAACTTTTGGATTTGAAATAGGGTCCTCTGCTTCGATTTCATTTACTTTTTGATCTTTCATTTCGCTAGCATAAGTGCTATTAATCAACATAGCTGACACTGCTAGGGCTAGTAATAACTTAGATTTTTTCATGACACCCTCCTTAAAAATTCTTATATTAGTGTCTCTTCTTAACTATATAATACCCAAAAGGGTGTTAATTTTGTGTTAAATTTGTAGAAATTTTTAAAAAAATTAAATAAAAAAACTGGTCTCTAAAATTATTTCTAACTTTAGAGACCATGTTTATCTGCTTCTTATTATTAAGCCTTATATCTCATAGTCAAAACTATCAATTGATTTTTTATTTTCTAGATTGTCTTCACTAAGAAAGTCTAATTCCTTGATTCCATTCATACTTGCAACAATAGAATTTGGGAAACTTACTACTTCTTGATTAAGCATACTTATATTATTATTAACTATCCTCTTAGCAGCAGCTAGTTGTTCATTTTCATCATCTATCTCTTTTTGTAAATTCAAAAATTCATCTGAAGATCTTAATTCAGGATAAGCTTCAGCAAGGGCAAAAATTTTATCTATCGCCTGGTCCTGATTTTTGATTGTTTTATTAAAATCTTTGATGCTATAACCATCCCTTAATTTTGCCAAGTCTGTGAAGGTATTTTTTTCATATCTAGCATATGATTTTGCCACATTAATCATTTGAGAAATTGTGTCATATCTTTTAGCTAGGGCGACATCAACGTTCTTCTTTGATTCCTCTATAATTACCCTATACCTCTTTAGTTTATTTAAGGTTCTAATATAAAATCTAAAAACCAACCATAAAATTATTACTGGTAATATAAAACTACTTAAATAATTCATTGTAACTCCTTATTATTTCTTATAACTTTCCCTTAATTGAAGCCATCAGACCATAAAAATACGCCAAGTTTACTCGCACCTTTTCATATTCACCTGAAAGAGAAAGCTTGTCAATATCGACTTTTCTTGATGGCAAATCAAACATATATGAACCAGTGTTAAAGCTCATCATAAGCCCTTTTTCATCCACATAAAGACACAATTCAGTTCTTCTATACCAAGCGTTTAAAATCTCTATGATATTTGGATCTAGAATGCGTTTGGCTAAAAGTTCATCAGTAGCAAAAACAGCATAAGAATCGTTAAATTCGATTGATTCTGTTAAAATTTCTCTTTCACCTTCTTGGATTTTCCCATAGTATGCTTCTATGTGAGGCCCATACTCATTCCTATATTTTAGGGGCACTATCCTAACATGGCCTTCACCTTTTGTATCGAAATTTTCTAGTAAAACTTGGCCTAAAAAACCAATACTATCTACAAGATTACCCTTGCTATTCCTATACTTATAAAAGGCCTTTAAATTATAAAGTTGGGTCTTATAAGGATCAGCAAAACTAATATGGCAAGTTGATTCATACCTATGTGAATCTATAAAAATTTTATCAAAATCACTTTCTTCTAAGCCATCACTATAATCTACCTTGCTCCCTGGGAAGATTTCATCTACAATCGGATTCACAAAACCTTCTACATAGTCATCACTAATATCGTTATCAACCTTATTGTCTGACTTAAAAAATTTTAAATACAAAACAAAGCATATGATAAAAAGAGAATAGTAACGTGTATGCATTAGCAAAATCCCAATAACTAGAGCGATTAAAAAACTAAAATCAAATACTTGTGTTTTCTTGCCCTTCATTTTTGTTTTTATAGCTAAAAGCTTTTCCTTGAATTCTGGAGAATTTTCTTTTTCTTCGATCCTTTTTATAGTATCAGGATCTGTGAATTTATTCATATAATATTCGTTCACTATCTCACCCCTCTTTAATAATATACTTCCACTTTTTTATCTAGTCTCAAAAATTATATAATATTTTTCATATTAGTTTATGTTTAATTTGAAATATTTACCTAACTTATTTTTAGCTAGGCCCGGATGCAAATATTTTCTTTATTATTTATTAGTTGTATATTAATAATAGAATATAAAAAAGAGAGGTAGTTATGAAATTTATTTCATGGAATATAGATTCACTAAATGCAGCCCTAACAAGTGATTCTGCTAGGGCGATTATGAGTCGTTTAGTCTTAGATACAGTAGTAAAGGAAAATGCTGATGTAATTGCCATCCAAGAAACCAAACTCCCTTACACCGGTCTTAGCAAAAAACATATTGGAAAACTTAGCGAATATTTCCCCGACTATGACTATGTTTATAGGTCAAGCGAAGATCCTGCAAGAAAATCCTATGCTGGAACCATGACACTTTATAAGAAGGGCCTAAAGGTTGAACCAACCTACCCACAAATAGGAGCTCCTTGCACCATGGACTATGAGGGCAGGATTATAACTTTAGAATTTGATAATTTTTACTTTACTCACGTCTACACACCAAATGCAGGAAATGGCCTAACAAGGCTCGCTGACAGGCAGGTGTGGGATAAACTCTATGCAGATTATCTAAAAAGTTTGGACCAAAATAAACCAGTAATCGCTTGTGGCGACTATAATGTAGCCCACACAGAAATCGACCTTGCCCATCCTGAAAATAACCATGAATCTCCAGGTTTTACAGATGAAGAAAGGGAAGGCTTTACAAACCTTTTGGCAAAAGGATTTACAGACTCCTTTAGGCATATCCACGGCGATGTAGAAGGAAAATATACTTGGTGGGCCCAAAGGGTAAAGACAAGCAAAATCAACAACTCCGGCTGGAGGATTGACTATTTCCTTGTATCTGACAGAATAAAAAATCTAATCACAAATTCAGACATGATTGACTCTGGCGAAAGACAAGACCACACACCAATTGTTTTGGAAATTAATATATAAGAAAAAACCTTGAAGAATCCATTTTAAAATGGTCTTCAAGGTCTATTTTTATTTTCAATTTGCTATTTATTTTTATTTTTAAATTGATTTTATACTCTTAGTTTTTTATCATTCATGTAAACTTCATCGATTATGGCAGAACCTAGGCAGACTTCGCCATCATAGAATACCGCCGCCTGGCCTGGGGTAACGGCCTTAGTGTCATCATAAGTGACTTCAACCTTGCCATCTCCTAGGACTTTTACATGGGCTTTTATATCTGCTTGCCTATACCTAAACTTAGCTGTGCAGGCAAATTCCTTTGGACATTCCTTATCAGAAATTGTGGAAAATTCTGAGGCGTATAGCTTATTTGAAAATAAAAGTGGGTTATTTTTGCCTTGGCAAACTAGAAGTTCATTTTTCTCTAAATCTTTGCCATAAACAAACCAAGCTTCGCCCTCGCCACCAATTCCTAAACCACGTCTTTGGCCTATTGTGTGGTACATCAATCCGTCATGTTTGCCCATGATATGGCCTTCAATATCGACAATATTTCCCGGTTGGGCTGGCAAATAATGAGATAAAAATTCGTTAAAATCTCTTTCGCCAATAAAGCAAATACCTGTTGAATCCTTCTTATTAGCAGTTGCAAGTCCAGCTTTTTTGGCGATTTCCCTCACTTCTGATTTTTGCAAATCTCCTACCGGAAATAAAACATCTTTAATTTGTTCTTGGGATAGTTGGCTAAGAAAATAAGTCTGGTCTTTGTTAGAATCAAGACCTCTTAACATCTTTGTTTCCCCATCTTTTCTATCAACTCTAGCATAGTGGCCAGTTGCAAGATAGTCTGCCCCAAGATTTTTGGCAAAGTCCAAAAAGGCCTTAAATTTTATTTCCTTATTGCACATGATGTCAGGGTTTGGAGTCCTTCCTTTCTTGTATTCATCAAGAAAGTAGGAAAAAACCCTGTCGTAGTATTCTTTTTCAAAATTTATAGAATAGTAAGGAATCCCGATTTGATTGCAAACAGCAACTGCATCTTCGAAGTCTTCTTCAGCAGTACAAAATCCGTTTTCGTCTGTATCATCCCAGTTTTTCATGAAAATCCCTGTCACATCGTAACCTTCTTCCTTTAGAAGAAGGGCCGCAACAGAAGAATCCACCCCACCGGAAATGCCTACTATTACCTTTATATCTTTTTTATCTGTCATCTCAATTCTCCTAAAACTTCAATAAGCCTATCTACATCTGCTCTAGCATTTTCAAAACCCAGACTTATTCTTAGTGAATGACTGGCCCTGTCTGGTCCGTAAATTCTTTCAACAACCTTTGAAGGAATCACAGCCCCAGCCCTGCAAGCAGATCCTGCAGAAACGCTTATGCCATGCATATCAAGGTAGGTTAACAAAAAGTCTGATTTATAATCTTTAACATAAATATTTACAATATGGTCGACAGTATTTCCTGGATTTCCATTTATTTCGTAATTTATCTTTGATTTTCCAAGACTTTCTAGTAAATATCCCTTCAAATCCTTAATCTTTTCCCTTTCCTCAATCATATAAGGAAAAGATTTGGCCATGGAATAGGCTCCCATAACAAAAGATGTACCTGCCCTGCGGTATTTTTCCTGCTCGCCGCCTTTTATAAAGGAAGGGATGTTTTCCCTAGCGTAAAGAATGCCAAAACCATTTATGCCACCAATTTTATGGCCTGAAAGGGATAGGAAATCAATATTCATCTCATCAACATCTATATCCAAATGACCGTAGGCTTGGACACAGTCGACGTGGAAATAAATGTCCTTATCCTTTAAAAATCCACCAATTTCCTTAATCGGCATGACAAGGCCAATTTCATTATTAACCATCATTACCGAAACAAGTTTAACCTCATCTGTGATTTTTTCCTTTATTTGATCAAGGCTTATGCCTTCTTGGCTCGCTTCAATTAGGATTGTATTTTCTGGATTATAGGTGTTTTCAATCGAGTCGTGCTCTATATTTGTTGTAATTATTTTTTCATTTTTGAAGGCAGAAAGGACTGTATTGTTTGATTCACTAGCGCCAGATGTGAAAATTATCTGACTTGGCTTTGCCCCGATGGATTTCGCAATAGCCTTTCTAGATTCTTCCAAAATCTTTTTGGCATCTCTTCCAAAAGAATGGCTAGAATCGGGATTGCCATCAAACAAGTCGGCCTTTTCGAATATATCTTCTAAAATTTTCTTTCTTTTTATGCTTGTTGCCGCATAGTCAAAATAAATCTTCTTCATTCTTCCAATATACTTGTATATGCCTTGAAATCAAGGTTTTTAGCCAAAGTAAAACCAGCATTAAGCTGGTTAATTTTACTTATTTATCATTTTGTAAATAAAAATTATCGGTCCAAATACATAAGAAACTAAATGTACGGTTTTGTAAGTTAGAATAATATTATTCCCAATTTTCTCATTAACTATATCATATACAAAAACCATGGTAAAAACCGAAATACCAAAATATATGGTTGGTATGATGGCTAATCCTTTGAAGGGAGCAATTTTAAAAAATTGAGTCATTACTAAATAATATGCACCAAAACCAACAAGGCCAAAAATAAAGACTAAAAAGTCATAAAAATCAAATTTCTTTTTCATAAAGTTCTTCCTTTCTCATGTTCTTTGTGAAAATAGTTCCTAAAAATATAAAATAAACAAGGACTATTACATAAAGCCTTTGATCTATACCATCAAGGATAAATTTGTAGCTAATAGCAAGGCTTAGAGGTCTAAAAAAGCTATAAAAGCCCAGGTCTTTTTTTATCAATTTATAAAAATCAAAACTGGCAAAGATTATTAGGGTTATTAAAAATAATTTATTTTCCATGCTTATCCTCCCCAATGTCTAGACAAATTTTGGCTCGTCCCCCATTTTCATTTGCTAAAACAAGGGCGCCTCCCATGGCAGAAATATATGAATTAGCTATAAAGAGTCCCATGCCAGTCCCCTTACCGGATGTCCTGCCATAATTGTCCGTATAGAAAAGTTTTTTCCCATCTCTGAGGCTCTTTTCATCAAAACCTGCCCCGTCATCGGCAACTGTGATTATGATTTTTTCATTTTTTGCCATGACCTCTAGCCAAACAGACCTCTTTTTGTGTTCAAAAGCGTTGGTTAAAAGTTGGTTAAGAGCCTTGTCAAACCTATTTTTATCAATATTTATATAAAAATCATCTTTAGAATTTATTTTATTTAAAATATTGATTTTTTCTTCCTTCATGTCTTCAAAAAGGGATAAATGCGCCTTAAGATTTTCCATAAATACCGAAAAAGAAATTTTTTCTAACTGAATTTCATCGATAAAGCCCCCAGCCACTTCCATCAAGTCATCTATATAGGATGAAATTTTTTCACTCTCGCCTTTGATTTTAGATATTCTCTCTTGGTTTTTGGGCTCAGTCACTTTTATCAAGGAAAGATTAGTATTTATCACAGTTAGGGGAGTTTTCATATCGTGGGAAATTGCTGCTAGACTTGTTTTGATGAAAGAATCTTTCTCTCTTAATTTTTGGTTTTTATCTTTAAGAGTCTTTGCAATTAGGTCAAATTCTGCTAATTCCAAGTCCTTGTCATAGTTATCTTTTCTGATATAATCTTCTAGATTTCTTAAATCTCTTAAGATATTCCTATCAATTCCGATGTAAGATTTTCTAAGAAAATAAAGGGTATAAATCATAAAAATGCCCATGGCAAAATCTCTTTTTAGCCTCAGTGGATATAGGTATGCTTGACCTTATTTGAGGGGCAAAATTGTTAAAATGCCATAAATTAGGACTCTTAAAAAATTATCCAATAGAAGTCCAAAAACTAAATTTTTCACTCGTTTTTCCACTTATAACCCTCTTTTCTATGGGGTCGGCTGCTCCTATTTCTAGGATTTTCTTCCTGATATTATAAATATGGGTCACAATTGTCTTTTCAGATATAGAATCAAAATTTTCAGAAACCATAGAAAGCAGACTATCCTTGGAGAGAACCATCCCCTTATTTATATAAAGGATATTTAAAATTTTTTTCTCCTGGTTTGTAAAATAAGCCTTATTTTCTTTTTTCTTTACAAATCCCGTTTCAAAATCAAAGGTCGTATCTTTGTATGAAATTTCTACATTTTCATTAAGCCTCAATTTGCTTTTTATCCTGGCTAGCAAAATATCTGGATCGAAAGGCTTTTTAATATAATCATCTGCACCAAGCCTGAGACCTCTTAGCTCATCTTCCTTGCCATTCTTGGCAGTAAGGATAACAATCGGTCTTTTTATTTCATTTCTGATTGTCTTAAGAAAATCGAGCCCATCAAAATCTCCCAACATCAAATCCAATATTATGAGGTCGTATTTATTTAAAGTTAAATAATCATCAATTTCCCTAAGGTCCAAAAAATAATCAACCTCATAGCCTTCACTCTCCAAAAGATCCTTGAGAGATTCGACCAAGGTTAGGTTATCTTCAATTATGCATATGTTCATCTTCTCACCTCCCTAATATTCTACATAATTTTTATCAAGAATTGATAAAGACCAACAAAAAACCAGACCCTAAAGTCTGGTAAAAATCTAAGCCTCTATTTTTATTTTCATCTTTGCAAGGAAAGTCTCACCCACCTTTAGGATGTAAGGTTTGCCATCTTTCACAAAAGACTTGCCATTATAGCAAGGCTCTACACACCTATAATCGTCTAGAAAATCTGTCCATATAGCAAATTTGTGGAAGTTCTCATTTTTGATTTCTATATTGAAATTTCCTGCCTTGAAAGAAACTTCACTGGCATCTAGAAAATAAGTATCTTCGAGTTTGAAACTACCAAAGTCAACACCATCAACCTTAAAACTTTGACCAGCTCTGAAATATGGGTGGAAACCAGGTGCAATCGGTAGGTCTTTGTTAGCATTATTTATCATTTTTATTTCTGCTAGCAACCATTCATCCCCTAGTTCATAGGTAATAAAAGAATCCATTCCTTCATACCCACAAAGACCTTCAAGTTTTAAAACAACCTTGTTAGCACTTTTCTCTACTACTTCCCAGTCACAATCTCTACCATAGCCATGATCTTTTAGGTCATTAATCTCGCTTGGGCCAAAAGATGGAAGACAAGGGTGGCTACCACCTCTAATTTTCTTTTTGCCGGCAATTTCGGTTTCAAATTTAGGAAAAATTATATCCTTACCATCGTAAGTATATTCCTCTATATAAGCTCCATTTGTATTTGCTATTAATTTAGCCTTATTTTTTGAAAGTTCTATTTTCATTTTAACTCCTTTATTATTACTATTAATTATTTACCCTATTTTTAGAAAATAATCTACTTAGATAACCATAATAAGGGTACCAAGTCCAATTAAAATTGTACCTAAGATAGCTTTTTTACTTGCGGCTTCTCCTAAGATTAGAAAAGCAAATATTATTGTAAATACAACGCTTAACTTATCAATCGCCACTATTTTTGATGCGTCTGTCATCTGTAAAGCCTTATAAAAAGCAAGCCAAGATATACCAGTAGATAGACCTGACAGGATGATAAAAACTAGAGATTTTTTGCTAATTGCTCCTAGATCGTGTTGACCTCCTACCACAAAGACCATCAGCCAGGAAAATACCAAAACAACTGTCGTTCTAATAGCAGTTGCCAAGTTTGAGTTAATATCACTTATACCAATTTTAGCTAAAATCGATGTTAGCGCAGCAAATATTGCCGAAATAAGGGCGTAAATATATGCCATATAACCTCCATAAAAAACTCCCCCAAAAAGGGAGAGTCTAATTACTTATCGAATTCATCTGCTAGAATATTTTTTAAGACTTCTGCCTCTTCTGTTGTTAGAGTGATACCCTTGCTCATCCTAGTGTGATCTTCATTCCAATCTCTGATATCATATTTTGCTTCTCTATCATTCCAGCTAACAAGGTTTAGTTCCTTAGTCCAACCCTTAGCATTGGTAGAAAGAATTCCTAAATTTTCTACTATATCATATTTAATTGCCATAATTCACTCTCCCTTTCTATTTTTTCAAATTCATGCGTCTGGTAACATCTTTTTGAATTTTATTATAATCATAGCCAGCATATTTGAGACGTTTCTCTCTTTCCTTGCCTGTTGACCAGTGACCATCTATTATTTCTTGGATTAACTTGTTATAATCCTTCCTGCTCTTGCCTTTAATAATCAAAGGATAATCTTTATAAAGAGCATTTTTATCAATATTTCCTGCATAACCATTAACCCTACCCTTGTGGGCGTATTGCCAAATATCAAAGTCTGTATCTGTGTAGCCAGTAAAGCCTATGCCAGCATAATCAGCAATCCAGAAATTACCCCTATTTCTGATTTCTTTTGTAAGGTGCTTCTTGGCAAAGTAAGGATATGAATATACTCCTGATACATAACCATTTCTTTCCATAATATTTATGAAAGTCTCAGCAGCCTTGGATAGGCTTTCCCTGCTAACTTTTGACTGCCTTAAATTATCTTCAATGTCTATATATATCGGAAGTGAAACATTTTTACCCCTTATATAATCAAGGACAAAATTAGCTTCCTTCGTAGCTTCTTCTTCATTTGTAGCTCTTGAATAGTGATAAAAACCTATAGGCACATTTCGGTTATTTAGATTATTATAATGAGTATCTACTGTAAAGTCGCGTCTTAAATAATAGGACTTTTCTTTAGTTTCCTCATCTTCCTTAAAAGTTGTTATAGATGACCTTAGGATAGCGCCGTCTATATCTGCTGCAAACTTATCGTAGTTTATAGAAGATGGTTTTTGGTGCTCGCTTATATCAACCACGTTTGAATATACTGCTGTTTTCGGATAAACAACAGGCTTATTTTCCTTAACTTCTTCTACGACCTTTAGATCTGGCTTAAGATCAGGATTTTTCTTTACCAATTCATCACGTCTTGCCTTAACCTTTGATTCATCAACCTTAATTCCATTTTTCACTAAGATTTGATCAAGGTTTGTAGGGTCATATTTTACAATTTCATCTGCATGAGCTAGACATGGCGTACCAATCATTAGTGCCACACCTAGGACAATTATTTTACTTATTTTTTTCATTTTATCTCCAATACATCTGTTAGGTCTATGTGGCAATAGCCAGCTGGGTTTTTCTTTAAATAATCCTGGTGGTAGGCTTCGGCTACAACGTAGGATTTTAACTGCTCTACTTCTACTAGGATTTTTCTATCAGAAGCTTCTTGCTTTTTTCTTAGGAAATTTTTCGCAACTTCTAAATCATTTTCATTTTCAGAATAAATCCCAGTCCTATATTGACGTCCCATATCATTTCCCTGCCTATTTAAAGAAAAAGGATTAATTATATAATAAAAATGTTCTAAGATTTCTCTTAAAGCTATAACTTTTTCGTTGAAAGTAACTTTTACAGTTTCTGCAAAGTCAGTTTTATACAATTCCTCATAGCTAGTTGTCTCTGTTTTTCCGTTAGCATAACCTACCTCGGTAGCAACAACCCCATCAAGATTTGAAAAATAGGCATCTACTCCCCAGAAACATCCGCCTGCTAAATATATATCCTTCATTTATTTCTCCCAAATTTTGTAAAATCAGTCCTTCTATGGTTTCTTTCCTTAAAGGTCTTTAGCGAAGAAGAAAATGATGATGCAAGTAATACTCCAAAGGCTATGGCTGCTGCAATCCCAAGCGCCTTGTATAAATAACCTATGGCAATATAGGTATTATTGGCAATAAAATTTGTCATTGACTTATAAATCGCTTCACCCGGGCAAAGATTTATGATGCCCGGAAGGATAAAAACACTGGCTGGATGGTGGTAGATTCTCGCTAAAATTTCTGCAGTTGCTGTCATAACTAAGGCAGAAATCAAAGAGCCCAAGTAAACTGAATTAGTATGGGCAAATACAACCTTGTAAATTACCCAACCAAAACCAGCAGCAAGACTTGAGATATATAAAGCTTTTTTTGGCAAATCAAATATCAAACCAAAACCAACTGCTGCAATGGTTGATATAATAAATTCCTTAATATAAAACATCCTACCCCCAAATTTTCATAATTGTAATAGGCGTACCAACTCCCATAGCGAGGGCTGTGGAAATTAAAATACCAATAACAGCTCCAGTTAAGCCTGATGTAGCATCTCCACTCATTAAATCCCTCATGGCATTTGTTATAGTAATACCCGGCAAAAGTGCCATCATAGATGAAACAATGATAACACCTGACTTAATATCTGGATAAAAACGGGCAAAAATCATTGTGAGGATAGAAACTATTACCCCATAAAGATAATTTACCACAAAATATCCCAAGCCATTTTGCTCCATAACATATGAAGCATAGTAGGAAAGCATACCAACAATTATGGAAATTGCCATCTCATTCTGGCCCCCACTTAAAAGAAGGGAAAAGGCTCCAGCCGCGATTGCTCCACCAAAAAATCTTTCAAAAAGTGGCCTGCCCTTACTTTGCTTGATTTCTTCAAGCTCGATTAAGGCCTCTTCAAGACTGAGCTTGCCTGCACAAAAATCTCTCGAAAACTGGTTAACCTTATCAACATAAAAAAGTTTATTAGACCTGCTTTTTACCCTCCTAACATTTGAATGAACCTCATTTTCATAAGTAAAAGAGAGGATAATCACATTAAAGGTAGAATAAACATCGACATCCTTAGCGTTTGTTTTACTCCTAATAATTCTTTCTATTGTATCTTCAACCCTATATATCTCTGCCCCATTCTCAAGCATGAGTGCACCTGCATTTGAGGCGACTTCCGATAATAAAACGGCTGATTTTTCATCTAAAATTACATCATGCATGGTCTATCCTATAAATAAGTATTTTTGTATTTTTTAATATTTTCTTCAGACAAAAACTCATAGGCATCGTTGATTTCTTGGAATTTTTCCTTGGCACCAGGCTCTTTATTCAAGTCTGGGTGATATTTTTTCGCAAGCTTCCTATAGGCAAGCTTAACCTCATAAATATCTGTATTTACTGGCACTCCGAGCTTGCCTGTAGCTCTTTCATACCTTTCCTTAAAACCAAGATCATTTACACCAGAAAAGCCCCCAAAATTTCCGTTGTTATAAGTGCCATCAAATCCACCGAAATTGCCCTGGTTAAAATCCCTTGCATCATAATAAGTGAAATTGCCAAAAAGGTCTTCAAAGTAATTATACATCTGCTCTTGGCGAGCTCTGGACTCTTCTTCTGCCTGTCTTTGCCTTTCTCTTTCTTGATCAACCTTGTATTTTTCAGAATAATCTGAAATATTTTCAAAACCAACCCTCTGGCCTGTAATCAAATAATTTGCCCTATCATACATCCATTCTGTAAGGACGTAGTTTCCATACCTTAAGATAGAAATAAACTTAGGCCCAAGAACTGGAATAACAAGGATAATAAAAATCGCATACCAGACCTTGCTAGGTAAAAACAATAAAAGAGTTGGAAGGAAAATAAAAGTCGAACATCCAACCATGAAAACAAGTGCCAAAAGACTTCTAATCCCTTCAAAGGTCATTACTAATATATTCATAAAATTAATTAGAACTGTAAAAATAGTTCCTATTAAGCTTGCAAGTCCGTGCAAGGCCTTGCCAAGTAGTTTTTTCATAAGCTATCCTTTCTGTCCTCATATATTATACATCTTTAACCTATTTTACCAACAAAAAACAGACCCCGGGGTCTGTTCTTTTTAGCCGAATAGGTCTGTGTTATTTGAATTGTATAGGTTATAGTAGACGCCTTTTTTGGCTAGGAGGTCCTTATGATTACCTCTTTCTACTATGCCATCGTAGGTTAGGACTATGATTTCATCGGCGTTTATGATGGTTGATAGCCTGTGGGCGATTGTTAGGGTGGTCCTGCCTATGGATAGTTTTTCTAAGGAAGCTTGGACTATGGCTTCGCTCTTGTTGTCTAGGGCGCTGGTTGCCTCGTCTAAAATCAGGATTGGTGGGTTTTTGAGGAAGACTCTGGCAATTGAGATTCTTTGCTTTTGTCCTCCTGATAATTTCACTCCTCGCTCTCCAATGTAGGTGTCAAGCCCATCTGGCAGGTCTTTTATAAATTCATCTGCCCCTGCAAGTCTAGCTGCTTCTTTGATTTCTTCTTCTGTCGCATCTTCCTTGCCGTAGGCTATATTTGCCCTTACTGTGCCTGAAAATAGATAAACATCTTGCTGGACAATCCCAATATTATTTCTTAAAGATTCAATGGATAGGTCCTTGATATTGGTATTGTCTATCCTGATTTCACCTTCATTTACATCGTAAAATCTTGGGATTAGTTTAGAAATAGTGGTCTTGCCGGCTCCTGATGGGCCAACAAGGGCTATGTTTTCGCCAACATTTATCTTAAATGACATATCTTTTAGGACGTAGGCTTCGCCGACTGGTGTATTTGGATATTTGAATGAAACCTTGTCAAATTCTATCTTGCCTTTCACATTGGTAAGAGTTTCAGGGTTTTCCTTATCAAATATATCCCTATCAAGACTCATAATTTCAATAAATCTCTCGATGCCTGTGGTGCCTCTTTCGTAAGTGTCGGTGAAGTTTATCAACCTTTCAATAGTTGCAACTAACATATTTAGGTACATGGTAAAGGCGATTAAATCACCCGGTGTGATTTCTTTTTGGATTACCAAAAATCCACCAATTACGATCAAAGCCAAGTACATTATGCCAGAAAATGTGTCTTTAACCATGAAGTATTTTGCCATGTTGTAGTATTGGTCTGCCTTGATGTCGGCGAACTTGTCATTTTCCTTGGCAAATTTTGATTTTTCTATTGCCTCGTTCGCAAAGGATTTGACAACGCTGATGCCAAGTAGGGTGTCTTCCACGCCTGCATTAATTTCTCCAATTTGCTTCTTAGAATTTTTGGTCGCCCTCCTAAATTTCGCCCTAGACTGTCTAGATACTACATACATAAGTGGGATTAGGATATAGATAACTAGGGATAATTTCCAGTTGATTGTCAAAAGTACCACGAAAGATACAAATAGTTTGATAGCTCCAACTAAAAATTCTTCTGGAACATGGTGAGCAAATTCTGTAATTTCAAATAGGTCCGATGTAAGCCTAGTCATAAGTTGGCCGACTTTAGATTCATTAAAAAATTCTGTATCCATCTCCATGAGGTGGTTAAATACGTCCTTTCTCATGTCTCTTTCGATCATGGCTCCCATGATATGGCCCATAGACTGCATGAAATATCTGGCAACAACTGATACTGCCTTTGTTATAACATAAATTACAGCAACTTTCAATATCCTAGGAGCATCTAAGATTCCAATTTGAGCCCAATCTGTCAAGTAGGATAACAAAAGTGGCAAGATTAATTCAGAAATTGTTGTAAAGGCTGCTGCCAATAAATCTATGGTCAAAACCTTCTTGTAAGGTCCATAATAAGGTAAGAACCTTCTAAATAGGTAATTGTTTGTATATTTTCTCTTATTTTTTTCCATAAGTCTCCCTTCTATAAATCTCTTAGTATGTCTATAATACTATTTATAATTAATATTTCACCTAGGGCTTAGTTCTAATTTTTATTTGTACCTATCTGAAGTATATTATAAGTATAGATAACTTTGTCAAAAGGAGGACTTATGGCAAGAATAATAGAAAAAACAAACTTAAATGATAGTACAATTAAGTTTGTTGTAGAAGCCAAGGATATTGCAAAAAAAGCTCTTCCTGGCCAATTTATTATCCTAAGGCTTGATGAAAAGGGCGAAAGAGTGCCTTTCACCATTTCAGGGACCGACGGAGAAAATGTAACAATTATCGTCCAAATAGTGGGTGGTACAACTATGAGAATGAACGGCCTTAAGGCTGGAGATGGTTTTTTAGATTTTGTTGGCCCTCTTGGAAAGCCTACCGAATTAGATGATTTAAAAGGCAAAAATGTATGTGTAATCGGTGGTGGACTTGGAACTGCCATTGCCTACCCACAGGCCAAATACCTTCACCAAATAGGAGCCAACGTCGATGTCATCATGGGTTTTAAAAATAAAGACATAATTATTCTAGAAGATGAGCTTAAAGCTTGTTCAGATAACTTATACATAACAACCGATGACGAATCCTATGGTAGGCAGGGGTTTGTAACCCAAGTATTAGAAGACCTAATAAATGAAGGAAAATCTTACGACCACGTTCTTACAATTGGCCCTGCCATTATGATGAAAAATGTAGTTAACATTACCAAACCAAAAAACATTCCAACAACAGTTTCTATGAATTCAATTATGGTTGATGGCACAGGTATGTGTGGATGTTGCAGGCTTACAGTTGGTGGCGAGATGAAATTTGCCTGTGTTGATGGCCCAGATTTCGACGGATTTTTAATCGACTTTGATGAAGCCATGAATAGGTCGAGAAACTACGCTACAGAAGAAAGAGAACACATTTGTAACCTAACTGGGGAGGTAAGAAATGGCAAAATTTAATATGAGTCAAGAAAAAGTTAAGATGCCTGAACAAGACCCTAAGGTAAGAAATAAAAATTTCGAGGAAGTTGCGACAGGCTACACCCTAGAGATGGCTATGGAAGAAGCTAAAAGATGCGTCCATTGCAAGAACCAACCTTGCGTTTCTGGTTGTCCTGTTTCTGTTAAAATCCCTGAATTTATCCAATTTATTGTGGACGGCGACCTTGATGCTGCCTACGAAAAAATTGCTGAAACCAACAACCTTCCAGCCATTTGTGGCAGGGTTTGTCCGCAAGAAAACCAATGCGAGGGCGTTTGTACAAGAGGAAGAAAAGGCGAACCTGTTGGTATAGGCAGGCTTGAAAGATTTGTAGCAGACTATCATAACAACAAAAAATACAAAAAGCCAGTCGAAGTTTATGCCAATAGAGAAAAGGTAGCTGTTGTTGGAGCTGGACCATCAGGCCTAACTTGTGCAGCAGATTTAGCAAAACTTGGCTATAAGGTAACACTTTTTGATGCCTTTCACACTGCAGGTGGGGTTTTGATATATGGAATTCCTGAATTTAGACTTCCAAAAAAACTTGTAAATACAGAACTTAAAAACGTAATCGGCCTTGGAGTCAAACTTAAAACCAACACCATAGTTGGCAGGACTCTTTCTATAGAAGATCTTTATGATCAAGGCTATGAGGCAATTTACATCGCATCTGGTGCTGGCCTTCCAAAATTTTTGGGCATTGCTGGTGAAAACCTAAACGGAGTTTATTCTGCCAATGAGTTTTTAACAAGGATGAACCTAATGAAAGCCTACAAGTTTCCTGAATATGACACACCAGTCCACGTTGGCAAAAAAGTCTGCGTAGTTGGGGGTGGAAATGTGGCCATGGATGCAGCAAGATCTGCTAAAAGACTTGGCGCAGATGTGACCGTTGTTTATCGTAGAAGTTTTGAAGAAATGCCTGCAAGGGCAGAAGAAAGCCACCACGCCATAGAAGAAGGCGTTAATTTTATGAACCTTCACAACCCAGTGGAAATTATCGGCGAAAATGGTTGGGTTAAGGCTGTGAAGGTTGAAAAAATGGAACTTGGTGAACCAGACGCCTCAGGTAGAAGACGTCCTGTTGCTACTGGCACATACGAAGAAGTCGAGTTTGATTCTGTTATAGTTTCAATCGGCCAATCACCAAACCCACTTATCAAGCACACCAACCCAGATATAAAAACCGAATCTTGGGGTGGAATTATAATAGATGATACAACCATGACTAGCAAGGACGGAGTTTTTGCAGGAGGTGATGCTGTAAGTGGCGCTGCCACAGTAATCCTCGCCATGGGAGCCGGCAAAAAAGCCGCAGCCAACATTGATAAATATATAAGAAATAAAAACGATAAGTAAAATAGTTGCCAAGATTTTGAACTGACTTAAGACTTAAACTCTGATTTATCTTAAGGAAGCAGTTCATTTTCCTGGCACTTTTGCTTTAATAGAAGTTTTTTGGGTATAAGTTATAAAAATAAGGGAGGAATATATGAAAATTGGAATCTTAGTAGGATCTCTTAGGAAAAATTCATGGAACAAAAAATTAGCAAAGGAAGTAGCTTCTCTAATTAAGGAAGAAACTTATTTTATAGACCTTGCTGATATGCCTTTTTATAACCAAGACCTAGACCTTGGGGAAGTTCACCCAGCCTACACCAGACTCAGAGAAGATGTCAAGGCTTGTGACGCTTTTATTTTTGTAACACCAGAATATAACAGGTCCCTTGCCCCAGTCCTTAAAAATGCCATAGATATTGCCTCTAGAGGCCCTGAAGGCAATCTTTGGAAAGGAAAGCCTGCAGCAGTTTTTAGCTCAACTATTGGCACTATGGGTGGTGTTTCATCAAACCTCGCCCTAAAACAATCCTTCGCCTGTGTTGGACTCATAGCCATGGCCCAGCCAGAAGTTTACCTATCCAAAATTAACGAGCTAATGGATAAGGAGGGTAAATTAATCCCTGCTACAAGAGACTTTGTCCAAACTGCCTGTGACAGCTTTGTGGACTTTGCAGGAAAAATTATAGTCTAAATACAAACAGAGACTAAGAAAAATCTTAGTCTCTATTTTAATCTTCACTTATAAGTCTTAAATTTATATTTTGCAAACCGCATCCATGGCAAGTTCTAATGCGTAGGCAAAAGTGTCTCTGGCCCAGTTTCTTTGATCATAATTTTCTATATCAGCTAAAGTATCCGCTGTAAATAAAATTTCACCCCAAATAACTTTTCTCATCTCCGCCACAGCTGCCAGGGCAGAACATTCCATTTCAACCACAGAACACCCTTCTTCCACCCTATATTTTACCAAATCCTTAGTTTCCCTATAAAATCCATCTGTAGTCCAGGTCATAACTTCCCTATATTTGAGTCTTCTTTCTTTAAATAAATCTTCTATTGCAGATATAGCTATCGGATTTATTCCTATATACCTGGAAGGTTTTACATAATGAAAGCTTGTCCCTTCCTGTCTTACGGCTCTTGTTGGGAGAAGGAAAGTTGACTCTGGCATATCTATCAAGCACCCACATGTACCAGTGGAAATTATTTCCCTTACCCCATAACCAATAAGCCAATCCATTAACTGGGCAGCAGGTGCTGAGCCTACCGGAGCTTGGACAAGACAAATTTCCTGACCCCTATGCTTTGTGAGGTAAACTGGGTAGGTCTTTGTTGCAGATTCAAATTCCGCGATTTTTTTAGCCTTGTTTTCCCTTGCATACTGGTCAATATGGTCTTCCAAAAATCCAAAAACACATTTTTTAGGTAATTTTATATCTAGCCATTCATGGGTTGGCATTATTACCGATTCATACGAATCATCAAATTCTAATATTGCAAGATCGTTTTTGTGGATCATTAACGATTTTCCCCTATCTTTTAAAATTAAAAAAATTATTGCAAAAGCACCCGGGCTGGGGTGCTTTTAAGTCAAAAATTTATTTTGCTGTTGGTACGATTTTATCTTTTCCACCCATATACATTTGTAGTGGTGCTGGGATTTTTACACTGCCGTCAGCTTGAAGTAGGTTTTCAAGGAAGGCTATTAGCATTCTTGGTGGAGCTACTACAGTGTTATTTAAGGTATGGGCAAAGTAGTTTCCATCTTCTCCTCTAAGTCTGATTCCAAGTCTTCTTGCTTGGGCATCGCCAAGGTTTGAACAAGATCCAACTTCGAAATATTTTTCTTGACGTGGGCTCCATGCCTCTACGTCACAAGATTTCACCTTAAGGTCTGCTAAGTCTCCTGAACAACATTCTAGGGTTCTTACTGGGATTTCAAGACTTCTAAAGAATTCTACAGTATTTTGCCATAGTTCGTTGTATAATTTTTTGCTATCTTCTGGTTTACAAATAATTACCATTTCTTGTTTTTCGAATTGGTGGATACGGTAAACTCCACGTTCCTCAATGCCATGAGCCCCAACTTCTTTTCTAAAACATGGAGAATATGATGTCATCTTAAGCGGCATTTTTTCTTCTTCGTTGATGGTGTTGATAAATTTACCAATCATAGAATGTTCAGAAGTACCGATTAGGTAGAGGTCTTCGCCCTCGATTTTATACATCATATCTTGCATTTCAGCAAAAGACATAACACCTGTTACTACTTCGGACCTAATCATAAATGGTGGAACAAAATATGTGTAACCCCTATCAATCATAAAGTCTCTCGCGTAGGAAAGAATAGCTGAGTGAAGTCTTGCTATGTCACCCTTTAGGTAATAGAATCCTGCACCTGAAGTATTTCTTGATGAATCAAGGTCGATTCCATCAAAGCTTTCCATGATGTCAATATGGTAAGGAACTTCAAAGTCTGGTACTACTGGTTCACCAAATCTTTCGATTTCTACATTTTCTGTATCATCCTTACCTAAAGGAACTGTTTCATCTATGATTTGTGGGATAACTTGCATTCTTTTCTTAACTTCTTCGTTAAGTCTAGCAGTTTCTTCTTCGATGTGGACTAATTCGTCATTAATTTCTACTACATGGGCCTTAACCTTTTCAGCTTCTTCTTTTTTTCCTTGACCCATAAGAGCACCGATTTCTTTAGATGTCTTGTTTCTTTCACTTCTTAGTCTATCGCCTTCAGTCTTGTAACTGCGAAGTTTTTCATCAAGTTCTAGGACTTCATCAACTAAAATTAATTTTTCATCTTGAAATTTTTTCTTAATATTTTCCTTAACAAAATCTGGATTTTCTCTTAATAATTTAATATCAATCATGTCTTCTCCTTAAAAATATGCATAAAAAAAACCCTCCCCAATTGGGACGAAGGTCTCGTGGTGCCACCCAAATTATACAAGCTTAGCTTGCCTTAATTTCTTATTTGCTCAAAGACGGATTCACTGGCTCCAACAGAGAATTTCCACCAACCATTCCCTCTCTAGGTGTCTTTAACAGCTACTACTTCTTGTCATCGCAATATTTCATTTCTTATAATATACAACATATCGCAAAAAATGCAAATTTCTTTAGTTGCATTTGATAATCTTTATCCTAATTTAACACTGTGAACATTTTTATTTCATAATCTTTGGATAAAATAATTTTAAATCAGCTCTAGTAGAGTATAATGATTTTGTTATGGAGAGAAATGTGAAAAAATTAACTAAAAGAAAAGTGAGTTTCCGCTACTTAAATATCCTAAGAGGTCTTTGTCTCTTAGCAGTTTCAACCTACCACCTTTTTGGTCACGCCCTGCCAGGTGGATTTTTAGCTGTAATTGGATTTTTAGTAATGTCTGGCTTCCTGATGGAAAAAGCAAATTTCAACAGGGACCTAACCCCTATAGATATATTTGAAAGTCTTAAGAGAAAGGTAAAAAAAATCCTTCCTCCGATTGTCTTTATTATGTTTGTAAGTCTTGTGATTGCCCTGATTTTTGCAAGGGAAATCTTTGATGACTCTGCCAAATCAAGTTTGGCTGTAGTTTTTGGTTTTGAAAATATAAGACAAATCATTGCTGGGGCTTCATATTTTGATAGGAATGGTAATTTTAATATTTTTGTCCACCTCTGGTACATAGCTCTCTACCTTCAATTTATAGGAATTTTTTATATAGTTAAGTACTTGGGTGGAATGGTTAAATCTATCTCCTTAAAGATTTGGATGATTTTCATCTTGGCTATCGCTAGTGTAGCTATTTCTTTTTACCTTGCCCTTACTGATAGTCCAATCATCCGCATTTATTACGGAACAGATACAAGAATATATGCCTTTTTCTTTGGAATGGCATTCTACCTCTTGTATTTAAAATACAGGGATAGGTTAGAATTAAACCAAAACCACCTAAGGATTGCTATAGGCATCTTGGGCTTATGTATTTTCTTGCCAATGTTTTTTATAAACGGCGAAAATATTTGGATTTATAGATCCTTCTTCCTTGTCTACACCCTTAGCTTTGCCTTGTTGGTTGCAGTCCTTTATAAGTATGAAATTGAATATGGGGCAGGATTTTCTCGCACTATATTGGGTGGGATATTAGAATACTTAGGCAGGAGGAGCTTCTACCTATACATCCTCCAATATGTAGTCCAAGTATTCTTTGCATATTTCTTGATCAACCTCTTAGAAAATAAATTCTTATTCTATGGATTACAAGTAATATGGATAATATTTATGGGTGAAGTATGCCACATACTTTTTGACAGAAAGAGAATTAATAAATACTTAATTATAGTTCCACTTGTTGGTCTTGCTATCTTAAATGCTATTTCCCTTGCCATCGGCAACCAGAAAGAAAAAGATATGGCTGAGCTTAAGGCTAGGTTTGCACAGAGCGAAGAAGAAATCAAGAAAAATAACGAGTCTTTCAAAACTCATAATAAAGATGAAGAAGAAAAAGAAAAGCTAGATAAGGATAAAAAAGATTCTCCTAGCGATGACGACGAAGAAAAAGATAAAGAAGAAAAAGACAAAGATGAAGATAAAAAAGATGAGGTGAAAAAATCATCAAAGAACTTTAAGGAAAAAGCCTATGATGATTTTGATTTCACAGAAAATGAACTTTTCTATGTCAGAGACCTCCACATCACTGCTGTAGGCGATTCAGTCCTTATAAACATTGATAAGTACCTAAGAGCCTACGTACCAAACCTCTACCTTGACGGCAAGGTAGGCAGGGATATGCCAGCAGGGCCAGAAATTTTGCAAAATATTAAAAATAATGTTGGTCTCGGCGATATAATCCTTATATCACTTGGATCAAATGGATCTGCCAACCACAAAGACATGCAGGCTATAATGGATATTGCTGATGGAAGAGATGTATATTTTGTAAACACCTCCCACCTCCAATCCTACATGGACAAGGTTAATAAGGATATGAAAGACTTTGTCGATGATAATCCTAAAGCCCACCTAATTAACTGGCGTGAATATGTTAAGGATAGACCAGAGCTCTTAGCTGTTGACAGGACCCACCCAAATGTGGAAGGTAGTCAAGCTTACGCTGACTTGGTTATAAGAAAGATTTTGAATGTAAATAAAGTTGGAGAATAGAAAACCCCCTTGGACTTTGAAAGTAATAGCATTTTTACTTTTGCTAGGTCCGGGGGTTTTATTTTTAAAAATTTTTCCATGTAAAGATTTAAGGCAAATAAAAAAAGCAGGTTTATTCCTGCAAGTGGTGGGAAGTACTGGACTTGAACCAGCGACCTCCACGATGTCAACGTGATGCTCTTCCAGCTGAGCTAACTCCCCATTTGTTTAATCATATCAAGAAAATTATGACTTGTCAAATGAAAGAAAGTTAGAATAAAGGACTCCCACCTCGAGGAACGCAGCGACAAGAGGTCTCTATAGTTCTTTATGAATTTGGTTTGCACCTGCATCGGTATTTTTTGTTAATTATAAAGGCTTAAGATAATAACGATGCACATACGGAACCTTTGATATCCTGAATGATGGAGGTCTCTCACTGCGTTCGAGATGGGTGTGTGGGTTTGAGTCAATTTCGACGAATTTGCCTTTTTTATGTAATAATATTATTAAGCTTTGAAAGAAAGTAAGAATAACAACTCCCACCTCGAGGAGCACAGAGACGAGAAGTCTCTATAGTTCTTTATGAATTGGTTTCGCACCTGCATCGGGTTTTTTTTATTAATTATATGGGATTTAAATAATAAGGATACATATGAGGAAACTAATATTGTCCCAAGTATTTTTGTCTTAAAGCAAACTTAAGAGTAAAAATTATTTTACAAAAAAGGGACTGATTAATCAGTCCCTTGGTTTCTTGATTTTTTTCTTTAGCCCATAAATGATGAAAACAACTAGTAAAATTATGATGATAAATGGTAGGTAGAGGAAAAATCCTACTATTAATTGAGAGAAAAATCCTTTGAATATAGCTAAGGATTCTCCCATGGCTAGCTTAATCCTAGTTCCTAAGTCTGGGTTGTTTGCTCTTTGGTCAAAGGAAAAAACTTCCTTGAGGGTGATATTGTAGGTATCATAGGTCACCCTTGTTTTTAGGTCTGCCTTGGCCTTTTTTATAGCATCAATCTCACCCTGGGTTTCTATAATTTTTGCATTTATGACAAGGGTGTCATCAATATTAGTAGTTTTATCCAAGAGCTCATTGAATTTTTTTAGTTGTTTTTGCTTAATTTCTAGATCCTTATCCACATCCCTGAAGGCAGTTTGTAGGTTATTAGAATTTTTATTAATATCCATAGTCTTGCCTATACCTGCTAAGACTTGGTCAAATTTTTTCGACCTATCTCTTGGGATTTTTATGGTAAATTCGGTTGTCTTTAGATCATTTAACCTATCAGATGAGGAGAAAAAGGTCGCTTCATTTTCTATCAAACCTTTAAGAGTATTAACACTATTCTTTATAGTTTTTAAATCCTCATCATAGTTCATGGTTTCAAGGTCTATATAGACAAATTTTTCTATATAGTCGTCCGGATTTTCACTTAAATTCTCGCTTGCTTCACTAGGACTTGCTTCATCTTTTGTCATTTCCTCTCTTGCTTGGTCATGTTCGCTCGCATAGTCTAAGGCTTTATTTGCTTCTTCCTTTATAGAATAGGACCCAACCCCACAAGAAGTTAGGACAAAGAGACTGAGTACTATGAGCAAAATTTTCTTTTTCATAAGAGCCTCCTCTTTTCTTTTATTATATCATCATGGTAAAGAATTGCAAAAAATAAAAAAGACTCGTAGAAAGTCTTTCTTAATTTACTAACCCGTATAAAACAGAATCTATAGCCTTTTGTGGAATACCTATATCTTCTATTACGCACTTTTTCTTATAAGCTTCTCTTTCGTAGATACCTGCCTTCATTAGTTGGAGAGTGACAATTAAGTCTGCATCAACAACTTCACCAAGGTCCATGCCTGTTGAGGCATCAAGACCAGAAGGAAGGTCGATTGATACCTTATATTTCATCACATTATTTAGTATTGAAATAACTGTTGCATAGATTCCTGTCACTGTTCTATTAAGTCCTGTACCAAAAAGAGCATCAACAATTAGGTTTACATTTGCCAACCTTTTTTCCATATTTTCCAAATCTTCAATGCTTTCGACATAAAAGATTTCCTCGCAGAGGGTCTCGCAAGAAGCAAGGTTTATCTTAAATCCTTCACTAGCCATTGCTACATCGCCCACAATATAAATTTCAACATCCTTGTATCTAGCAAGGAGGTTTCTGGCAAGGGCAAGGCCATCGGCGCCGTTATTTCCAACTCCTGCCACTACTGCAAAGTAGCCAAACTTATTGAGGTTGATATGTTTAAGCACAGCAAGACTTGCTCTTTCAACCAAGCAAATGCTTGGAATTTTTAGAGTATTAATTGCATATCGGTCTATAGCACGCATCTGATCTCTATCAACTAAAATCATAATCTGTCCCCTTTAATCTTAGATCTTCACCAAATATTTCATAGGTCTTAGAATTATTACCCAAAATTCTAGAAAATACTCTAGATCCATAAATTTCTCCAATCATTGCCTCGCCTAAATTTGAAGATAAGATTATAGGTAGTCCCTTATTCATCCTCTCATTTACAACATCAAAAAGATTTGATTGGTCAGTTGACCTATGAGTCTCAGCTCCTAAATCATCTATTATTAATAAGTCACAATCAAAAATAATTTCGTACTGATTTTCTAAATTTTCACGCCTATCTTCAAAGGCCCAGTAATAATCGTTTAAAAATTTAAATAGCTTGGTAGATGTCATATAAACTACCGAATAATTTCTATCAAGTAGGTCTTTGGCAATAGAATTTATCAAAAAAGTCTTTCCCCTGCCAACATCTCCCCAAATATAAATATTTCCAGTTTGCTTATCAAAATTATCAATGAAGTGCTTGATATCATTTACTATATCAACAATATTTCTATATGGGCTTACTTGATAATTCATGTAGGGATTTTTTGAGAATAAATCATAGTTAAAAGTAGAGAAATTTTCCCTATTGATAGCAGCCCTAAGACCTGATTTTTCATAATTGTCTTCTATGATCAACTTTAATCTACAGGAACAAGGCTTGGTGCCCACAAAACCTGTATCCTTGCAAAGGTCATGGTGGTATTTCAAATCCATGTAATCAGTCTTATATCCATTTAAAATAAGAAGTTTATTTTTTTCTTCCCTTAAATTTTTTATTTTTTCTTCGTAAGGCTCTGTATTAATTTTTGAGGCTGCAAGCTTTAAGCTATCAAAACCCGTTTGCTTTATAAGCTCGTCAATAGCCTTTACTTGTGGAATTTTTTTATAAATTTCCTCTTTGCGCTCTTCCTGCAAAACCTTATTCATTCTTCGTCTTTCTGCTAAGATTAGTGAGGCTTTTTCGTTAGCTTTCATACTAATTCTCCGTCTTATTCAATCTTTGAAGTCTCTTGCGTCTAGCTTTTTCTGTTATAGACATCCCATCGCTTGGCATTTGTGGGTCGGACTTTCTTCTATAGGTCCTCACTCCTGTCACCTTCTTAAGCTTATCTCTTTCTTCTTTCATCCTTAGATCATTAAGACTTGTTATGCCCATATCTCGCCAGCTTTTTAAATAGCCCATTACGTACTTAACATCGACATTACCGGCTTCCCTAGCCTGTCTAAAGGCTTCTGTAACTAGTTCAGGATCTTGGTCATATTCGCCAAGGGTTTCATGAATCCTTGTAATATCTGCTGGAGTTAAATTTCTAGCTATTATTCTTTCAATATTTTCAAACATCATCGACTTTCTTTGAGCCTTATCGAAATTAATTTCATTTGAAGGAGTTTGGTCACTTTCACCAAAATACATCTGTCTTAGGGATACAATTTCTATATAAGTTTTTCCATCAGCGTTCTTTTTTTCTCTAAAAATACCCATATTAATCCAAAAATTTACAGCATCTAAAAATCTTTGGTCATCAAAGTTAAGCTGACGTTTAATTTTGCCTTCATCTACTGTATTATTATTGTAAATTTCCTTATAGATTAATAGATAAACCTTGATAGCATCACCATCAGCCATTTGAAGATAGGTATTTAAAAACATATTTTCAAATGGAGTTGTACCCATATCTAATTTTAATTCTTGCATTTCAAAGTTCATTATAATCATCCTTTGTTAGTTTCATGTTAATAATTTTCGAATAAATCATGCCATGGGAAATTTCAAAATCCTTATCATCTGCTTCTATATCTTGGTTTTCAAATACTTCTCTGCTATAAGATGCAATTTTAAAACCACACTTTTTATATAGGTTAAGAGCCCTTTCATTAAAGGTATTTACATCCAAATTTAGAGTCCTGTAATTCATTTCCTTAAAAAACACCCTTAATATAGCAAGGACTGCCTCATAGCCATAGCCTTCCGATACAAAATTCGGATCGAAAACTATGCCTAACTTGGCTCTTTTAAAGAGAGGATTTATATTTTTTAGTCCAACAAAACCTATAAACCTGTCATCTACTACTCTTCTTACAGCAAAATATTTTTTATTTGGCATAGAAATAGTGCCTTGCCAGAGTTTGATTTCAAAGTCTGTAAGGTTGCCATAATTATAGCCAATAAGCCTTGGATCAGAGAAATTTGCCCACTTCTGAAGTTCAAAAGCTGCTTCGGTATCTATCTTTGCTAAATATATCCTAGACATTTTCTTCTCTTAGGGATAGGTCTGTGAAAGTTGTGCACTGCTTATTGAAGAACAAATCTACTGTTCCTGTTGCACCATTCCTATGCTTAGCAAAAATCACCTTGGCTTGGTTAGGTTCAACTTCCTCATCGTAATAGTCTTCCCTATATAAAAGCATTACCACGTCTGCATCCTGCTCGATTGCACCTGACTCTCTTAGGTCAGATAGGATTGGTCTATGGTCTGCCCTCTTGTCAGCCTCTCTCGATAGCTGGGCAAGGGAAAGGATTGGACAATTTAATTCCTTGGATAGAGATTTAAGACCTCTAGAAATAGAAGCAATTTCATTTTGCCTATTTTCCTGTCTTCCATCTGCCTGCATCAATTGGAGGTAGTCGATTACAACTAAGTCTAGGCCCCTTTCTGCCTTTAACCTTTTTAGTTTGGACTTCATTTCTGATAATCTAATACCAGGTGTTTCGTCAACATATAGGTCAGTCTTAACTATCTTTTTTGTAGCATCAATTAGAAGGGTCCAATCGTCATCCCTTATAGACCCATTAATAATTGACTCAAGACTTACCAAGCTTACCATAGATAAAAGTCTTTGGTTTAGCTGGTAGGTAGACATCTCGAGGGAGAAAAATGCAACAGACTTTCCAACCTTGGCTGCATTCCACGCCATAGTCAAACCTAGGGCAGTCTTACCCATAGCAGGTCTGGCTGCAAGTAGGATAAGTTGAGAATTTTGTAGACCTGAAAGTTTATTATCAACTACATCAAGACCTGTTGCCACTCCAGTGATTTTCCCATCAGCGAGGGTGAGTTCATTTATTTGCTTAAGGGTCTCATCCATTGTTTCAGAAACTCTTACAAGACCTTGGCTATGACTGTCTTGTGATATTTCAAATATTCTATTTTCTGCGATCGCAAGGATATCGCTTACATCATCTGTTTGCTTATATGATGAATCGATTATGTCCTCACTTGCCCCAATAAGACTTCTTAGGAGTGACTTTTCCTTGACTGTTTTACAATAAGTTTCAATATTTGGAGTATAAAATGAGGAGAGGGTAATCTCAGTGATAAACTCCTCCCCTCCAACTTCTTGTAATATATTTTCACTCGATAATTGGCTTACAAGCGATACATAATCAACTTTAATGTCTTTTTCAAACATTGTGACTATGGACTTGTATATCCTCTGGGTTCTCGAGTCGTAAAAGTCTACAGGTTTTATAATTTGGTTTGCACTATCGAAGGTCGAATTTTTACTTAAAATACAACCTATGATAGCCTGTTCTGATAAGAAGTCATAAGGTAGTGGCCTTAAGCCATCTGTCATTATTCTACCTCAGCAACTACATTAACTTTAAGCTCTGCGTTAACTCCTTCGTATAGTCTAGCATTGATAACAAATTCACCAAGTCCGTCGATTTTTTCAACTTCTTCGATTCTCTTTCTATCAAGTTCAATTCCTTGGTTTGCTAGAGCTTCAGCTATATCTTTGTTTGTTACAGAACCAAATAGTTTTCCATCTTCGCCAACTCTTACCTTTTGTTCTACAGTTAGACCTTCAATTTTTTCCTTAAGAGCTTCAGCTGCTTTTCTATTTTCAGCTTCTTCTTTCTTAAGTTGGTCTCTCATTTTTTCAAGTTCTTCCATGTTTTCTTTTGTTGCTTTAACAGCAAGTCCTTGTGGATCTAGATAATTTCTAAAGTATCCTGACTTTACATCTACAAGGTCTCCCTTAACTCCAACTCTTACAATATTATCTGTTAGTATTACTTTCATTTTCTTCTTCCTCTCTTATATATTCAATAATAGCTTTTCTTAACATTTTTTCAGCATTTTCCATGCTCATATCTAATTGGGTGGCTGCGGCTGTTAAGTGTCCGCCACCTCCAATGCGCTCTAATATTAATTGTACCGATATATCGCCTAAGCTTCTACCTGAAATATGAATTTTATTATTAGCCCTTGTTAAGACAAAGCTTGCAAGAACTCCTTTTATATTTAAAAGGTCATCTGCAGCCTGACTTGCAATCAAGGTTGACCCATCTATTTCCCTATTAAAATGAGCTACAGCAATAAAATCATTCACTATAAACGAATCTGCTATTACCTCTGATTTGTATTTTACAATCTCAAAGTCATCCTTAAACATCCTTTTGATGTAAACTGAATCTGCACCCCATCTTTTAAGAACAGATGCTGCCTCAAAGGTCCTAACTCCAGTCTGGTAGACAAAATTTTTGGTATCAACTGTTATACCAGCCAATAGCGATTCTGCAACAGCAGTTCTTGCCTTAAAATCTTCTTCCAAATAGGATAAAATTTCTGTAACAAGCTCCGAAGCGGATGAAGCGTAAGGCTCGATATAGGAAATAGTAGCTTTTTTGATATAGTCCTTGCCCCTCCTATGGTGGTCAATAATAAAGATATTGTCAGTCTTATCTAAAAGAGTTGGCCCTTCGGTAGAATTTTTCCTATGGTTATCTGTTACAATTACCAAAGAAGCTTGACTTATCCTCTTAAGCGCCTCTTCTTCAGTAAGGATATGGTCTTTCAATTCTTCTAATTCTTCGGTCGCCCTTGCATACATATTCTCAATTGGTTTGGTCACTTCATTCAGGATGATGTAAACTTCTTTACCAAGTATCCTTGCCCCTTCATAAACTCCTAGAGATGACCCAAATGAATCCATATCAGGGTTATTGTGGCCCATGATGTAAATATCAGAGCTTGTTTGCATCATTCTTTTTAGGGCTTGGGAAATTACTCTTGATCTTACCTTAGAAGTTTTTTCTATGGCCTTAGTTTTTCCACCAAAGTACTCATAATTGTCTTCGAGCTTAACAACAGTTTGATCCCCACCACGTGAAAGAGCAATGTTGATTGCATCTCTAGAATCAGAATATATTTCACTTGGCTTAGCTCCAGCTATACCAACACCTATAGATAAGGTTGGTGGCAAAGCATTGCCTTCATTAATATCCCTTACCTTATCAAGAATTGAAAATTTATCATCGTGAATTTCAACATAGTCCTGGTATTCACTTAGGATCATAAACCTGTCGTTTTCATATTTCCTGATTAGACAGTTATATTTTTTAAAATACTCATTTATTACCCTATCAATCTCTCCCAGAATTTTAGGTCTATTTTCGGAGCTGGCAGAGTTTCTTATATCCTCATAATTATCTATAAATACAGAATAAAATACCAGTCTCTTATCCTTGAAGAGTTTTTTGATTGACTCATCGTAAGTATTGTCTATCCCATATAAAAAGGTAAGACCTTTGCTATTGTCATCTTCAAAAATTGTAGAGTAATAAAACTGGATTACCTTATCGGAAATATTTACATTCTTAGATGTCCTAATCTCTTCATTGTCAAATTCAAGTGCACCTAAGTCTGGAATTAGCGTATCTATTTCTTCTCCTATTAGGGTTCTATCTGGAAATAAGTCCCTGAAAAATGAATTGTGCCACTTAATCTTCCTATCGTCTTCTACGATAGCGATTGGAAATGGCATTTCAAATACTACATTTTTAGTAATAGAATCAAAAGAATATGACACTTCATCAACATACCTTTGTAATTCCTTAGCCTTGGTTGTGTTTATACTTTTCAAAAACAAAAATAATAATAATGAAACAAACAGCCCTAAGGCTCCAAGTGTAGGATTATAATAAAATACTACTATCGAAGCAAGTAAGGGAAATGCCATTATTAAGACAATATTAGGTGTGCTAATAAATTTTTCATTGTTCTTCATTTTTCCTCCTTGCTCTAAAATCTAAAAATATATCTGCTATCCCAAAGATTATCAAAGGGATAATTAAAATCTGGATGAGTATCAGCATGAAAAACCACTGGAAAGCCCTCGTTAGAGGCAAGTTTGAGTTCTTTAACATAAAATCAAAAAGACTTAAACCATTAGTTGCAAAAAACATCAGGCTTAGTAAAATTAAATTTCCTAAAATATATATTTTCCCGATAGAAAAAAATCTACCTACGAAATAGATAGCTAGACCAATAATCAAAAGAATAAGTAAGTCTCTAGGTCTTAGCCTTAGTTCATCAAGCTGGGTTATATCTGTATAAGTCTCATCTACAACTGACAAATAATTTCTAATTATTTTTACCGACAAGACTGCATAAAACATTGATATCCAAGCTAGTATGGCCGGATAAAGACTTGTAGTAAGCCTATAAACATCAAAGTCCAGCCTATATGGATAAGAACTTTCAAAGCTTGTCTTTAAATTTATAGCTAACTTATCCATACTTATATTATTAACTAGCATCTTGTATTTGTATAAAAAAATAAAAGTTAAACTAGTTATGATAAAAGCTGTAAGAATCTGAACCCTAGCAGTAAATCTAAGGCTTATTAGAACGATTAGCCCAAGGCTAATAACCAATAAGGGAACAAAACTTGTAAAAAGATCTTCCCTATCAGTAAAAATCATTCCTAAAAAATATGTTCCACCAGCGCTAATTAAAAAGCTTAATATCCCCTCGTTAAAGTAAAATATTGTAAATAATATAGGAATTATTCCTATAAAAATCAGGCTAGTTTGAGCAAAATATAAGCAAAGTAGACTTAGGGCTATAACAAAAATAGGCTCCATAATCTTGTTTATATTTTTTGTTAAAATCATAAAATCTCCATGTAAAAATTCAATAATTTTTATCTATATTATTTTACTTTAAAAAGGAATTTAAACAATCTACCAGGGTCTAGTAAAAATTTTTAATCCTTAAAACTATGGGTCTTATTGTCCAATAATTTCCTTGATTCAAATAATCTTATAGTAAGTTTTCCTATATAGTAGGCAACAAAATATAAGATAAGTGAAGTGATGAAAACAAAAAAAATATTACCCATAACAAAGGTAGAATTTTCGATAAAAAGACTTACCAAAAAATATGAAGTCCATATCGAATAAAAACTATGAAAGGCTAGGGTCTTATTAATTGACTTATAGTCTGTGTAAGATTTTATTAAAATCAAGCTAGTAAGGTCTGTTAAAATCCCTGTAAGGCCTACAGCTATGGCCCCAAAAAGCGTTAGCCTCAACAAAATCAGGGCCAAAAGGCCCATGACTATGGATATGGTTCCAATTTTTTTAGTTTTTAAAACTGCTGCTGTTAAAATAAAAGTAAAAAGTGGTGTGGTAAATATGACTCGGGAGCCTGGAATCGGAAAAAACCTACTCATCAAGTACAAAACCTTGCCAAAGACATACATCAAGGCTATGGATATAGCCATGAAAGTAAGGTCTTTTATCTTAAATTTTTTCATATTTTCCTCTTATGCATAGGAGTGAAGTGATGGTAATAAGGTATTTACGCCAATATAGGTGAAGACGACGCAAATAAAACCTAAGATTGCAAATATAGCCGCTCTTTTTCCTTCCCAACCCCTAGACCTTCTTAGGTGAAGGTAGATTGAATAGATTATCCAAGTGATAAAGGACCAAGTTTCCTTTGGATCCCATGCCCAATACCTGCCCCAGGCAGACTCTGCCCAGATAGCACCTGTTATCATTACTAGGGATAAGAAAATATATCCAAAGGCTATAATCCTATAGGCGATTAGGTCAAGCTGTTCTTTATCTGCCATAGACTTTGATAAAAATGAATCACTACTAAACTTATCTCTCATAAGGAACATGGCAGAAATGCCTGCTGCTACTGCAAAGGCCCCATAGGATAGGATAGCAAGGGAAACATGGACTGCTAGCCATTTACTATCAAGAGCTGGCATCAAAGGTCTTACTGTCCTATCACGCATAGCAGCGTAGCCTATTATTAAAAATAATATTGGGGTAACAAATGTGCCCATAGCTAGGAGCTTATATTTTCTTTCAAAAATCAAATAGCAAAGAGCTATGCCCCAAGCAAAGGCAGTGGCAAATTCATATTGGTTTGAAAGTGGAATCCTTCCTGCATTTACCCACCTAACACCCAAGGCTAGGGTGTGGGCTAGGAAGGCTGCTGTTAAAACATTTCTGCCCCTTATCCCCCACTTTTCTGTCTTATTTACAAAAAGTGCTATGAATAGCAACATAGATATTAAATAGCCAAAAAGACTTATATAAAATAATATATTTTCTACTTTTACTAAGTTCATTATAATTTAATCTCTCCAATTATTTTTTCATATTTTTTGCTGTGAAGCTTATCGTGTTTGGCTTGCCTAATGTGAAGGTAATCAAAACCATCGTCCCTAACTACAATGACCTCCCTAGGATTTATATAGAAGGCTAAAAATAGACCTATCATTAGGAGGATGGCTCCCAAAAGTGCTATAGGTGTTGCTGGGTCATTTGCCACCTGCAAGAGGGTAAACATCTGTGGATCCCTAATCACAAATGTGTAGCCTTCCCATTCTATGGGTTCTCCCGGATGGTTAAGTCCCATATCCACCCTAAATCCATCATAGAATATAGCATATAAAGTTACGGGATGTTTTAAAAATGGCGACTTGGTCCTTGGTTTCATCATAGACTTTTCATCAAAGTCTGGATAAAAATCTACAAATTGCAAGGCAATTTTTTTATTATCTGCCACAAAGACATCACCCTTATACATGAGCTTATCTTCTAATAACTTTTTATCCTTAAATAGTAAGGCGTGGTAGGCCCAACCTGTAGAATTTTGATATACATTAAAGTCCTTAAACCTAAAAGGCTTGTTTACCATAGCAAGGCCCTTGTCAACTTCCTTGTCATTTTTATCAAGGATACTCAGGCTTGTGATGTATTGGTCAACTGTGTAGTCTTTCCTGAACATTACATCATATTGGTCTACTTTAATCTTATAGGAAGAATTTTCAAGCTCCATTACAGTTCCTGGCACTCCATGAACAAACTCTTCAAATCCCCTGTACCTACCATAGGCAAAGGCTAGGATAATTATAATTAAGGATAGGTGGGTAAGCCAGGATCCCATGTATCCAATTTTGCCATCAAACTTATAAAAAACTTCCTTCCCGTCTACTTCTGTTTTCTTATAAGCTCTAATATTTAGCTTTTTAAAAATAGATAATTCATCATCTTTTACCCTGGTCCATGTTTGATATTCCTTCAGTTTGGGCGAAATTTCAGGAGCCTTAAATGATTTTTCAAAAATTACCTTAAAGCGGTTTACACTACACAAAAATAAATTTATCAAAAGTAGGATTGTAATTAAGATGTACCACCATGCGGAAAACACCTTATCAAAATCACAAAGAAGGATAAGCTTTGCCCAAGTATCGCTGTAGGATTGAAGATAAAATTCTTCTTGGTTACCTTGGGGAATCACTGTTCCTATTACCGATAAAAGTGCAATTACCACTAGTAAAATTATCCCAGTTTTCATCGAATAAAAACTTTTAAATATTTTTTCTATTTGTTTTTTCATAATTTTCCTTAAAGCAAAAGGACTCCTTGGGAGTCCATTTTAGCTCTTTTTATTCATACTTCTTCAAGATTTCTAGGCCTTGTTTCACTAATTCTTCAGCTTCGTCTAGGTTTTGGTGGGCCTTCTTTGAATTGTGGAAGCCTTCACCATTTTCTACCCATACAAAGTCCCATTTGAATTGAGCATGTCTGTGAATTTTTTGAAGCTCTGCCTTATCCTTATCTGATAAGTCACCAGCTTTAACATGTTTAGCTAAAAGGTCTACAAATTTCTTAAGTTCATCACTTACTTCGTTTGTCCTATCATATACGCCTTTTTGGACTTCTTCAACCCAAGCAATCATTTCATCTTCGCTCTTACCAGCGTGGCAAGATAAGCAGGAATTTTTGATATTTTCCTTTGACTTAAGTGGGCTTGTCCAATGGTGAGACCTGAATTTCTCACCCTTCTCATTTTCAAAAACAGGCATGTGGCAATCTATACAAGAAAGTCCTGCTGAATCGTGAACAGAACCCATCATAGTTTCATACTCTGGGTGTTGGGCCTTAAGGAGCTTGGCTCCTGTTTGTGGGTGTTCCCAATCAGCAAAATCAATTTCATCGTAATATTTTAACATATCATCAGTTTCAAAACCGTACTTGTATGGTAAAATTACTTCCTTAGTTTCTGGATCTAGGTAGTATTCAACGTGGCATTGTGCACAAGTAAGGCTATCAGCCTTTGTATTGTTACCATTTACATTGCCTTGGTCGATTTGTTTCTTGAAGTGATCTCTAGTAACTTGAATCTTACCAGGAGTGTCCAAGTGGCAGTCAGCACATGAGATTGTCTGCATTTTTGGATGGTCTTTCACAAATTGGTCAAAATCCATGCTATTTACATCTATACCATCTTTTTCAAGTGCCTTTACAAAGTCAATAGTCTTACAAGCAAGACATGAAGCACCTGGTTTTGGTCTTTTTGTATTAATAGCATCTTCAAGGGCATAAACGTGACCCCTAGCCCTATCATATTGTTTAGCAAAACCATAACCATCGTAGTAGGTTCTCAAATTTGGATGAGCTTCAAGATAATCTACTTGAACTGAACCACCAAATTTTGTTTCGCTCATATCTTCATTAGCTTTATATGTCGCATAAATGTCTGGATATGTATCTTTGTAATCTTCTGCAGTTTTGATTTCTGAATCATTGCTACAAGAGCTAAGAGATACGGCTAAAACAATGGCAGATAAGGTCGCAATAATCTTCTTATTCATCTTCTCCTCCTATATAATTTAAAATACAAATGAGCATACACAAAACCCATATTATACTATCTCTTATTATATAAGATAAACTATTATAAGATTTTTGGCAAACATAGTAATACCTCTAAAGCTTCCCATATAAAATTTTTATAAAAAAGGTATAATATAGTTAACAAATTTACGAGGAAATTATGGATACTAATGTTAAGAAAACTTTCGATATGTCAATCATTTCAGACCCTCACGTCCTTTGCGAATCATTGATTGCCAACACAGAGAGTTTAAGAAAAGAGTTAAAAGTAGAAAGAAAACTAGTCGTAGAAAGTGAGAGTCTTTTTAAAAAAGCCCTAAGTCTTGTTGATGAAGTTCAGAGTAAATTTTTAATAATTTCTGGTGATATAAGCAAGGAAGGTGAGCTGATAAGCCACAAAAAGGCTGCTTCTCTCCTTAAAGCTTGGCAAGATAAAGCTCCTGATAGAAAAATTTTTCTAATACCTGGCAACCACGATATAAATTCAAAAAAAGCCTACGATTATAAAAATGACAAAAAAACTCAACCAACAAGCCCTGAAGATTTTTATGCAATTTATGATTTTATCTACCAAGATTCTTCTATTTTAGAATTTTATAAGGATAGTGAAATCTTTAAAACCTACCTTGACGAAGTAAATAAAAAATATAAGAGGGAGCAAAAATATTCCTCTTATGCCAACGGCTATTTTTCTTATGTGGCAAGGATTAAAAAAGAAGATCATTATGACAACGGCCTAAGCATAATCATGATTGATTCTTCTATTTATGCAGTAGACATGGAACAAGGCCATAGGGACGGGATGAATAATGTAATTGGATCTGTATCTACAGCCCAACTAAGGTGGATAGCTGATAAAATTGATGAGGCCAAGGCCCGTAACGACATGATTATTGCCGTCTCTCACCACGCCTTTATTCCAAATTTCAGAAACCAAGAATTAGTCTTTTCACCATTTATAATCAAGGAATATAAGGATAAAATAAAAGATTCTGACCCTAGACTTAATAACAAAACCCCTATAGAAGTCTTAGCTGATAATGGAGTCAAGTTTATTTTCACTGGTCACCTCCATGAAAATGGGACAGCTAAATTTATCTCAGAAGATGGCAATGAAATCTACGATATCCAAACCGGGTCAACCATCACCTATCCTCTTCCAATCAGACACTTAAATATAGACAATAAGTCAGGAACCATAAATGGTTTTGAAATAGAAATTAAAACAGAACTTATAAAAGAATTCACCTATATAGATGAAAATAAAAACTTGATTCATATTGAAAACGCATCAATGCACACGCTAGAAAACCAACTTTCTCTTAGGGAAGTTATATCAAATTATATCAGAATCCAAGCCAACAATCCGAGGTTGGAAAATATAGATATCAAAAAAGAAATAATTGATCAGGTGAATGCTAATCTTAAAATCAAGGCCCCTTACCAGTCTTATATGGATAAGGTCGTTTTCCCTATGCTTAAAGACAAATTTCCAATCAACCGAACCATCATTGGTAACATTAACCTTATTGAAGAAAATGGAGCCTACCATATTCAAATTAAAACTATTGGCAATAGGTTGAGTATTTATTCTAACGATATTGAAGATGCCCTAGAAGTGATTTTTAAACAAATCGAGAAAGATATTCTCTACCCACCCCTTATGATTTACTTTTTTGAAAAAATCCTTAACAAGATTTTCAAAATGCCAATTGATAAGGAGGGTCATAATTTTTATGACTTTGCTAACTTCATCTACCAGTATAGGTCCAACGATATTGAAAGACCTGACTACATCACATCTATGATAGCAAGGCTGAATGACAAGTCTTATAATATTATAGACAACCTTATTGACTATGCCGGCGATGAAATAAATGAAGCTTTTGACTATATTACAACCAACATTATATTTATAAAATATGGGTCTAAAAATAGGTTTTATGACGACCTAATCAAAACCCGAGGCCTAACATCAAACCTAACCTACAAGTATATGAGGTCAAAGGTTAACAACCTAAGAGACTTGTTAAATCTCCTTTCTAAGTTTATTACAAAAAAATCTCAGATAAGTGGTGTAGACCTCGCTAAAGAAATAGCTCACTCAAAACTTGTTAGAAAATTTAAGATGGATATGTCAGATAAGATGTTTGGTCAAAGATCGCTTAGAAAATTCATCACAGATATGATAGGCGAGATGAATAAAGACATGGCAGAGACCTACCAAAATGATACAGATAATGATGTGGACTATTATTTCAATTATATAGAATTTGATGATAGTGACAATTAAAAAAACAAGCCTTGTAAATATTTTACAAAAGGCTTGTTTTATTTTACCTATAATTATCTTGAGAAAATTCAGGATCTTGAGTGAAGTTTAAGCCAAGTTTTCTTAGCATTGACTTTTGTGAATCATTTAAGATAACTGTTGAATGTGCATCTAATCCCTTTAATTTTCCAAGTTGCTTAATCGCCATATGGGTTAGAGGATTGGTTGTAGCTGAAATTGAAAGAGCTATCAACATTTCGTTTACCGATAAGCTAGTTTCATTTCCACCAAGTCCCTTGGTCTTAAGGTCTGAAACAGGCTCTATTATATGAGGAGAAATTAGTAAAATCTCATCATCAAGCTTGCCAAGTTTTTTTAGAACATTTAGAATACAAGCTGAAGGTGCACTTAGGAGGTCGCTCTTCTTGCCTGTAATTATTTCCCCACTATCAAGTTCGATGGCGAATGCTTCTGTGCCTGAAGATTTTTCCCTATCTCTTGCAGCAAGAGCAACTAGCCTATCATCAGCAGATATTTCTAGCTGGCTCATAAGAATTTCGATTTTTTCTAGAGTGTGGAGATTTTCCTTAGCCATCCTATAATCAACTAGGGTGTTGTAATATCTTCTGATAATCTCTGCCTTGGACGCATCTGCTGCTGCCTTATCATCTACTATACAAAAACCTGACATGTTTACACCCATGTCTGTAGGTGACATATAAGGAGATTTGCCCATAATTTTTTCAAACATCTTCTTTAAAATTGGGAAGGCCTCTACATCCCTATTATAGGATACAGCTGACTTACCATAGGCTTCAAGGTGGTAAGGGTCGATCATATTCACATCATCAAGGTCAGCTGTCGCTGCTTCATAAGCTATATTTACAGGATGTTTAAGTGGTATACTCCAAATTGGGAAGGTTTCAAACTTAGCATAGCCTGCATTAACTCCATTTTCGTGATCAAGGTACATTTGAGAAAGACAGGTTGCCATCTTTCCAGAACCAGGTCCTGGACCAGTTACAACGACTAGTGGTCTAGTAGTTTTTACGTGGTCATTCTTACCAAAACCCTCATCAGAAATAATTGTCGCTAAGTTATTTGGGTAGCCTACAATATCGTAAGTTTTGTAATTTTTTATACCAAGGTTATCCAAGTATTGGCAATACTTAAGAACTTTTTCCTGGTAATTAAATTGGGTAATTACGATAGCAGAAACCAAAAATCCAAAATCTTCTAGGGCTGACTTAAGTCTTATGGCTTCTGTATCGTAAGAAATTCCATTATCTCCCCTGATTTTTGTCTTTTCAATGTCTTTAGCATTTATAGTTATAATTATTTCGGTTTTATCCTTTATGTTTAGAAGCATCCTCAATTTAGAATCTGGTAAAAATCCTGGCAAGACTCTAGACGCGTGTGCATCATCAAAAAGTTTGCCACCAAATTCAAGGTACAATTTATCAAAGTGACTGATTCTTTCAACAATCTTTGCCGATTGTTCTTTTATATATTTGTCATTATCAAAAGCTATTTTCATAATTACCTCCTATTATACCTTTTAATTATACCAAGAATTTTCCAAAAAAAAATAGGACGTAAAAATTTACGCCTATTTTGTAATTATTGTCATTGCTGTCTTTAAAAGTATTGATATATCAGTCTTTATTGACAGATTTTCTATATATTTTAACTTAAGATCAATCTTTATTGGAAGAATTTTTTCAAGGTAAATTTTCTCACTATCCTCAATCGAATTATAATATTCTGATTCATTTCTGAATTCTATTGAAGCATAATCAGTAATACCTGGTCTTACGGCAAAGATTACATCATAGTAATTTGGATATAAATTTACCATCTTTGGTGTCTCTGGCCTTGGTCCTACTAAAGACATATCTCCCTTTAGTACATTTATAAATTGTGGGAGCTCGTCAATCTTCCATTTTCTTAAGAAGGCACCAGTTTTGGTTATCCTTGGATCGTTTTTGACTGTTAGGTTGTCAAGATTCTTATCGGCTCCTACCCTCATTGTCCTAAATTTAATAATATAAAATGGCCTTTTACCCTTGGCTAGTCTTTCTTGTTTATAAAAAACTGGCCCTTTAGAATCAAGCTTGATTGCTATTGCAACTATTATCATAGGAATAGCAATTATAATTAGGACGATAAGTGATACTAGTATATCAAAAAACCTCTTAAAAAATAAGCTGACTTTTTTATTATTTAATTTTTCATAAATTAAATCTTCATTTACCTTGTTCACTTCTAACCTCAGTTTTATCTAATCTTAAACTATTAAACTACATTTTTTTTAATAGTCTAGTAAAACTATTCTACTTCTGGCCAACCTTCTGTTTTATAGGACTTATAATTTTCATCAATCCACAAAACTTCAGCCCCAACCTTTTTCGCAAACTCACGACCTTCTTCTAGGTCAATGATGAATAGGTAGGTTGAAATGGTATCTGCCTTTGCTATATCATCTAAAATTACGGATACTGACCTCCACCTTGTTGATGGATACATAGTAGCTGGGTCAATGATGTGGTGGTACCTCTTGCCATTAACCATAAAATATCTCTGATAATCACCACTTGTTACTACAGAAGTATTTTTAAGACTTACTATTGATGAATATGGATTTTCCTTATCATCTAGGTTTGGATTTTGTATGCCTATCTTGTAATATGAATTTTCGCTGGCCGGGTTGTCTCCGATTAGAACATCGTCGCCACCAACAGATAAGATTCCATGCTTAAGTCCTTCTTTTTGTAAAATATTTGCAATTATCTTTGTAGCATAACCCTTACCAATAGCCCCAATATCAATTTGTACATCTGGGTCTTTTATGAAAACTGTGCCAGCTTTTTCGTCAACAACTATTGAGTCTATATCTTTGTGCTTACTTGCCTTAACTAGCATACTTTCTTCTGGTATAGCAGCCTTGTCCGGATTATCCAAAGACATCTCCCTGTACTCATGCCATAAACCAAGGAGAGAGCCCATAGCTATATTTATTTTACCATTTGTAAGCTTATACATTTTCTTAGAATATTCGACAAGTTCAATAACCTTTGGGTCCACCTTAACAGGCTCCTTGCCGGCGTTTTCGTTTATAGTCCTAAAGTTATTAACCCCATCAAAAGCATCATAGGAATTGTATAATTCGTGGTAAATTTTAAGTTCATCCTTTAAGACCTTTACATAATGATCAAATTCTTCCTGATCTTTTGTATAGGCTATAAAGTTTGTAATAGTATCAAAGTATTCATAGATATTTTCTGTGTGTTTTTCTAATTCGCCACTGTTATTGACTTCTTCGCCCGAATCAGTATTTTTTCCTTCTTCTTGGGAAGAATCTTCCTTAACTGCTTCTACTTTTGGTTTTTCAACACTTTCCTTGGTATTGGCACAAGCAGTTAGACTTGTTGCAAGCGCCAAAATCATAAGTAATTTTTTCATATTTTGTTTATATTTATAGTCTCCATATCCTTGTTGACAGGAAGACCCTCATCTTCTGCCCAACTTAGTAACATTCCCGCTGCGACCTTATCCCTAAAGTCATTCCACCTGCCTTCTAGACCCAATTCATAAACTGTATCTAAAAATTCTGCACTTGGTGATATAAATTCCGCATTTTCTATAAAGTAGTCCCTTTCGCGCCTATCAAGGCTAGAGATAAATGCATCTCTTATATCGCTATTATCTATCTCGCTTGTTCCAGGCATTAGGATATATTTTTCAACATCTTGATCTATATCTATATAGGATGCTTCTATATCTTCATTAGTTTGAATCTCTTTATTAATTCTAATAAAATCAAGAGATTCTGTATTTAACCACATATTTTTTAAATATGTATCCTCGTCTATCAAGGTCCATTTTTCTACTAACCATGATAGGTTGATTGGTTTTCTTTCTTTCATAACTTCTTTATCTTAAAGATTACAGCTTCGTATTGCCAAAGCTCTAACCCGAGATTATTTCCTTTCTTAACTTCTATTCTTCTCTTATTATTCCTATATTCGCCGTATTTTTCATCTAGGGAATTAAAAACTTCTTCAAAGACTAGGTCTTCATCATAATAAATTTCATAGTATGGTTGGTAGACGTTGGCCATATTTAAAATAACCAAATACCTGTCCTCATCTGCCTTTCTCTCATAGGCAAAGACAGAATTAGTATTGTCATCAACCACTCTCCACTGAAAACCAGCCATGTCATAATCATACTTGTAAAAGGCCTTTTCGTCCTTATAAAGTTTATTCAAATCTTTTATAAAACTATTGTAGGAGTCATGGATTGGGTAAGCTAGATAATCCCACCTTATACCAACATTTTCATTCCACTCTTCAAAAGTTGCAATTTCATTGCCCATAAAGTTTAAAATCTTACCAGGATGGGTCATTTGATAGGTCATAAGGACTTTCAATTGCTTAAACTTATCTTCATAAGACCCATTCATCTTATCTACCATAGATTTTTTAAGATGGACGACCTCATCGTGACTTAAAGGCAAGAGAAATCTCTCGTTGTAAAAATAAAACATGGAGAAATTAATCTTTGATTGGTAGTCCCTACGGTTAAATGAATCGACCTTAAAGTATCTTAAAGTGTCATTCATCCAACCCATATCCCACTTATAGTCAAAGCCAAGTCCGCCCTCACAAACAGGGTGGGTAACCTTTGGATAATCAGAAGAATCTTCTGCTATCCTCATCACATCCGGATACAATTTTTCTAGGGTTTCATTAAGGTTTTTGATGAAGAATATATTATCTTCATGCACTCCCCTATTTTTATTGCCATTATAAAATACCATATAAGATACAGCATCAATCCTGATTCCATCAAGGTGAAATTCTTCAATCAAATATGTCATAGAAGACTTCATAAAACTTCTCACATGGCCCTTTGAATAATCAAAATTGTTTGAGCCCCATTCAGAATATTTTAGGTCCATGTATTGAGATTCATACATGGCTGTCCCATCAAAATGATCAAGGCCATAGTAATCAGAGGCATAGTGGACTGCCACCACATCAAGGATAACTCCGATACCATTTTGATGAAGAAGATCAACAAATTTTTTAAAGTCTCTTACAGTTCCATACCTGTGGCTAATGGCAAAAAATCCCGTAGATTGGTAACCCCAAGAAGGATAAAAAGGATATTCTGTAACTGGCATGATTTCAACATGAGTGTATCCCATTTCCTTGATATGATTAATTAGATTATCAACTATATCCAAGAAATTTACATTGCCAGAAAATCTCATAAAAGATCCTATGTGTAGTTCATAAATATTTAGAGGCTTATCGTAATTCTTGCCCCTGGTTTTTATAAACTCATCATCATTAAAAACATAGTCATCTTCTGCTGTGATTTTGGCTGCAAAGTCACCCTCCCCGTCCATAACATGAGCAAAGGGATCCGTTTTTTCCATCCAATTACCATTTTTAACAACAATATATTTGTAGTAATCATTTACTTTAGCCTTATAAAAGCCATAAAAATATCCAAACTCATCATTTTTAATGAGCCTTTCATTTTGCCAATTAGTAAAATCTCCCTTGATGTAAACTTCATCAGCATTTGGCGCATAAACCCTAAAAATATAACCATCTTCATAAGGGATTGCTCCCCATATCTTATGGCCAATAGTTGAGTTGCCTTCTATATAATCTTTTATTTCTTTATAGTTTGTAGGTATTATATTAACTTTCATTAGTATTTCCTATTATATTTTCTATATGTTTAGACAAAATCTCTATACCCTTTATATTTTTAGCTCCCCTTGGGATAATGATATCCGCGTATTTCTTGCTTGGTTCCACGTACTTTTCATGCATAGGTTTTACCTGTTCAATATACTGGGTCAGACAAGATTCCAAAGACCTGCCTCTTTCTACTGTATCCCTAAGGATTCTTCTTTTTAATCGAATGTCACTATCTGCATCTACAAAAACCTTAGTATCAGTAAGTTCTCTTATTTTTTTATCATACAACACCAGGATTCCCTCAATAAGGATGATTTTTTTCGCCCTTACTTTTACTGTATCCTTGCTCCTAGTATGGATTTTATAATCATAAAGAGGCATGTCAATCTCAAGGCCAGCTAATAATTTTTTTAAATCCTCACAAAAAAGGTCAGTATCAAAGGCTTGTGGATGATCATAATTTAAAAGTTTTCTTTCTTCAAAGTCGATATCATCATGGGCCCTATAGTAATTATCATGGCCCACAACTACCAAATCATCCTTGAATTTTTCTGCAATTATTTTTACAATCGTAGACTTGCCAGAGGCTGATCCTCCAGCAATAGCAACGATTTTAGGTTCTATCATAGGCTTATCTCGTTTTTTATTTCCCCTCTTAGATAGGAGTAAAGATTGTCAAATACAATGTCTGCTCTAATTTGCATTGCTTCTTCTGTGTAAAAAGCGACATGGTTAGTTAAAATAACATTTTTAGCATTTCTAAGTGGATAGTCTTCTGGAAGTGGTGGTTCCATATCAAAAACATCTATACCAGCCCTTAACTTATCCTCATTCAAAAGTTTTGCTAGATAGTCATTATCCACAACAGCACCTCTCGCACAGTTGATTAAAACTGCTCCTTCTTTCATAAGGTCAAGTTGGTCTTTTCCTAGGAAGTGCTTGGTTTCCTTATTGTTTGGGATGTGAAGAGATACTATGTCGGATTCCTTAAGCAGGGTCTTAAGGTCAACATATTCTACACCTAAGGCCTTAATATCGTCTTTTTCAGTCCTAGAGAAAGCTATAATCTTGCATCCAAAAACTTGGAGAAGTTCTATGAGTTTTTTTCCTATATGACCTGTGCCTATCACACCAAAAGTTTTGCCCTTAATTAGGGAGCCTAAAAGATAATTATTTTGTCTTTCAAAAATATTTTCCCTATTTTGGTTAAACTTTCTTAAAACTCCAATGGTAAGACCAATTACAAGTTCAGCAACAGAGTCATCTGAATATCCTGAAGCATTTAAAACTTTTATTCCCTTTTCCTTAGAAGCTTCAAGATCAACATGGTCAACTCCTGTGAAGGCAACATCTATTAATTTAAGATTGGTATTTTCTATTACCTTTCTAGATACAGGTTTATTTGTAATCATTGCTATGTCAGCATCTTTTAACCTAGCAATTTTTTCTTCACAGTCCTTGGCACTTTCCTTATAGTAGGTGAATTCATGACCAAGTTTTTCCAATTTTTCTTTTTGTTCTAAAATATAAGATTCTTTAACTTCTAGAGGATCTATAAGACTAATTTTCATCTATCTACTCCTTTATCTAAAACTTCCTTTAAATATTATACTCTAAATGTCGGAATTGTAATCTTTCATAGTTTTTTCATGTAGAAAAATTTGAAATTAAAAAGCCAAGATAAACTTGAAACCTTCTAAGTTCATCCTAGCTTTTCTTTTTTTCTCTTAGAGCCCTAAAAAAACTTTGAAGTTCCTTTAGAGATTCTTCTTCCATAAGACCATAAGAAATCTCTGGCACATTTAGGTGGGGACTGTCCTTATCTATGAAGGATGTGGAAAAGCCACCTCTTTTTGGGTCTTTGCATGCTATCACAAGCCTTTTTACCCTAGAATGCATAATGGCACCTGCACACATCAGACAAGGCTCAAGTGTTACATACATAGTACACTCCTCCAACCTAAAGTCTCCAATATTCTTTCCGGCCTCTTTTAGGGCATAAATTTCGGCATGGTTTAAAGCAGACTTACCCTTATAAGTAAAATTGTGTCCCCTGCCAACTATTCTGTCCCCACAAACAACAACGGCCCCTATCGGGACCTCGTCAATTGATTTTGCAAGTTTGGCTTCATTTATAGCTTCTGTCATAAAAAACTTATCAGCTTTTGTAAATAAATCTTGCATAATATTTCCTTTTGGTGTACCGAAGAGGATTCGAACCTCCGACACCTGCCTTAGGAGGGCAGTGCTCTATCCAGCTGAGCTACCGATACATATAAGGCAAAAAATTTGCCTTTATCTTGCTATTATAGTCTTTAATAAAAAGTCACAAGTATCTTTTACAGTCCTTACAACTCTTGAGAAAAGACTCGCTCTATCAAGGGCCTTTTTTGAAAACAAGCCGACAGTGTGGCTTTCATCCTTATAGGATACCTCCACCTCACCCAAATCTTCATTTTCTTTTATAGGCGCTTTTATATCATCTTTTATATTATACTTTATTGTAGGATTTTCGCCTTCTTTTATTATCATTTTTATATCTTCTTTTGGATAAAGGTCTATATATCCCTGTTTAACAGTTATATCTTTTAAAGATTTTATAGGCACATTAGTGTCTAAGACCACCCTAGTAGAAAAATATTTTGAAACGTAATAAATAAGGTCACTCATAACTTTATTTCTGGTATCTTTTTGGTCTGCGCCCATGACAACACCGATAGATCTAAAGTCATCATTGCTATCAAGTTTACTCATATCTACAGTTGTTACCAAGCAATATCCCGCCTCATCTGTAGTGCCAGTCTTAAGTCCATCTACGCCCTTTATTTCATCCATGAGGGGAATAGTTGATTTTTTATCTATGTCGCGACCTGGGTCTTTAATTTCCCTAATAGCTGCATAGTCTAAGATTTCCGGATAAGTTTTTAGGATATATTGACTTAGCTTGAATAAATCTCTGGCAGAAGAAGTATTTTGGTAACCATCTTCTGTTTGTACTCCACTAGAATTATAATACACTTGGCTTTTTAGGTCAAGCTCTTTTGCTTTTTCATTCATCTCTCTTGCAAAAGCTGGTTCTGAAACTGAAACAGTATTGGCTAAAAGGTAGGCACAGTCATTGCCTGAAACAGCTATTAGTCCCTTTAGAAGCTCATCAACAGTATAGGTTTCCCCTTCCTTAACTCCCAAGGAAGAATATTCCCAGCTTGTTAATTTTTCTGCTTCCTTGTCAGCCTTGACCTTGGTGTCAAGTTTAAGAGCTCCACTATGGATAGCATCCATTGTTACGAGAAAAGTCATAAGTTTACTTAAGGATGCCATAGCCCTTGGCTCGTCAGCATTTTTTTCGTAATAAACTTCTCCATTTTCTTCGTTGGCTATTATGTAGGCTTTTACATTTTCATCTAGACCTACTATTTTATTTTGCCCAGCCGCAAGGCTTATTGGCATAAGAAAGATAAAAGCCGCCATAATTAGACTTGCTAGCTTGTATTTGTATTTCATATTTGCTCCTAGTTTAAAAAGGACTCAAGCTTTTTGTAATTATTTCTCAAAAGCTTTAGAGTGTTCACATCAGTTTGCTTATCATAATCAAAACCTAATTCTTCTGCTTCAGCCATACCGACCTTTCTAAAAAGTATTGTGGCCTTAAAGAGAGAATTATAAATGTTAAGTGGATTAATATCATGGAAGGTATCTTCAAGATCATCCTTGTATTCCTTGCTAAGAGTGTGGGCAAAGTTTCTTCCATCCCTACCAACATCCATTCCACCCTTGTATTTGTTAACAACATGGATTCTGAGCATTTTTATAAGCTCATCTCTCAGATTTTCCATCCTAATAGCTGCAGCCAGGGTATTATTTTGATTTAGGTAAAGTGAAATCTCTATTGCATAGGCAAAAAAGTTTTTCACCGTTTGGCTAAACTCGTATTCCTTTACAGGATTATAGGTAAATTCCTTATTTGGTAAGAGAGCCTCACTACCAGCCTTATTATACAAAAACTCAATGTCAGTTGGTAATGTTTTTATAAAATCTTTAGCAATATCACTACTTATGATTGATTCAGAAACTTTGATATTATCCATTTTATAAAGGTCGATTGTTGTAAAAGAGAACTTGTTTTTATCTAGTTCTGCTTTTTCTTTTACCCTATTTACAAAGATTACATCATCAAAAAGACCCTTAAATTCTTCCTCAAGCTTAGCTATGATTATTTCATTAGCTACTGTATATACGCTGTAAAATTCATCATTATTTAGCCTTTTTACATAAAAAATAGATTCAATTGCTGGATTTGTTTTTGCATATTCTTTTATTTTTTGCGAAATATCATTTCTCATTATTACTCCAACTTTCTATAAAGTTTTTTAGCATTTTTGCAGTCAAGCCCCAAATCACCGGCTTGGTATCATAGAAAAACATTTCATTATAACCGGTTTGAAACTTATAATCCTTGCCGTTAGGAATCTTATCAAATGGAAAATCTTTAGGAAAGTCCATTCTATAAGGTGCCATGTATGAAATTGGTGGATTATTTTTAAAAAAGTCAATGTCAACCGTAAAAATTGACTCCACTTCATTATTATACTTTATTTCCTGCAAATTTTTATTAATTCTACCATAAAAACTTTTAATGTGCCTATAAGACGATGTAAGGATCATTGAAGAATATCCTAAATAGTCGATATCAGATTCTTTTAACCCGAGCTCTTCTATTGTCTCTCTTATAGCAGCCTCGCTAAAATCTTCGCCACCTTCAAGTCTCCCACCTGGGAAAGATACTTCTCCAGGTTGACTTACGCTTTCGCTTCTTACCTCAAATAAGATATGGTCTTTGCCATCTACTTCTATTAAAGGAATGAAAACTGCATATGATTTTAGTTTGTCCAAAAATTCCTGGTCAACTTGTAAATATTTCATAGAAACCTCTAATAAAATCATATATAAATAAGCTGATAAAGTCAAGCTTTATGGTATAATAATCGTGTACTAAGAATAGAAACTTAGTTATAGAAAGGATTTTTAATGCTTAAAGAATTTAAAGAATTTATTACCCGTGGCAATGTACTAGACATGGCTATAGGTATTATTATGGGATCAGCCTTCACAGCTATTGTAACTAGCATGGTTGAAGACCTTTTGATGCCAATACTTGCAGGGCTTACTTCAGGAATTAATTACGAAGACTTAGTAATTAATATTGCTGGAGCCCAACTTAAACTAGGCTCTTTCATCAATTCAGTTATTACATTTTTAATTATAGCCTTCGTTCTATTTTTGATGATAAAATCAATTAACCTTCTTCACAAAAAGAAAGAAGAACCAAAAGTAGAAAACGAAAAAAATTGCCCATACTGCAAGAGCAAAATTGATATTGATGCAACCAGATGTCCAAATTGCACATCTAAATTAGAAAACTATTCAAACGCAAATGAATAAATTAAAATAGGGACCAAGCCATGGCTAAAGTCCCTTTATTTTATCTCTTTTTTACTTTTACATAATCACAGGCTGAGCACCTGATTTCATCTGTATTCCTATTTTTTTTGTGGATTAAAAGATTGCCACACTCTGGGCATGTTTCACCTGTTGGTGGGTCCCATAGGGCGTAGTCGCACTTTGGATAATTGTTGCAACCATAAAATCTCTTGCCCCTCTTAGAAACTTTTTCTATAATTTCCCCGTCCTTGCACTTTGGACACTTAACTCCAGTTGTTTTTATGATAGATTTTGTGAAGTCACAATCAGGAAAACCAGTGCAACCAATAAACTTTCCATTTCTACCATGTTTTACTGCAAGAGCCTTGCCACATTTTGGGCATTTTTCATCCAATACCTTATCCTTGACCTTGTAATCTGTTGTATCTTTTTTTACAGCGTCCATGTCTTTTCTGAAGTCCTTGTAAAAGGCGTTTAATACATCTTTCCAATTAACGCCATCTTCAGCGATTTTATCAAGCTGGTTTTCCATGTCTGCAGTAAATTCTACGTTAATTACATCATCAAAATTTTCTTGTAAAAATTCATTTACAGTCTTGCCAAGCTTGGTTGGGTAAATTGATCTGCCATCAAGTTCAACATAGTTTCTAGATATTATTTGGTTTATAGTCGCAGAATAAGTTGAAGGTCTGCCTATGCCAAACTCCTCTAGGGTTTTTACTAAAGAAGCCTCTGTATACCTGGCTGGTGGGTTGGTAAAGTGTTGGTCCTTTTCGATTTTTTCAGCACTTATGACCTCGCCTTCCTTAAGGTCTGGCAAAATATTTTCATTATCTAGGCTTCCTGAAAGTTTATTAAAACCATCAAATATAGTGATTTTTCCATTTGACCTAAAGATTATACCGTTGTTGTCATAATTAATTTGAGTTGATAAATATTCATAATCAGCCATTTGACTTGCTACTACCCTTGACCAGATTAGCTTATAAAGCTTGTATTGTTGGTCTGTTAGGTAGGTTTTGATGGAGATTGGGTCTCTAAATATTGAAGTAGGTCTGATTGCCTCGTGGGCATCTTGGCTGCCCTTTTTCTTGCCAGAATAGGTGTTTCCCTTGCCAGCGTATTCTGCTCCGTATTTTTCCTTGATATATTTTAAGGATTCACCAACAATTTCCTTTGATATCCTAGTCGCATCTGTTCTCATGTAGGAAATTAGACCTACTGTTCCATCCTTACCAATGTCTATTCCTTCGTAGAGTTGTTGGGCAAGTTGCATGGTAAATTTAGTTGAAAAACCAAGTCTATTTGATGCATCTTGTTGGAGGGTTGAGGTTGTGTATGGAGCATAAGGTCGTCTTTTTCTCTTGGTTTTAGAAATTGATTCGACTTTAAAATTGTCCTTATCAATTTTTTCTAATACTTTTTTGGCACCAGCTTCATTTGCAACCTTCATTTTTTTTGTTTTTGTGCCATAAAATTCAGATTCGAAGGATATATCCCCATACTTATGTTTGGCAGTTATGGTCCAATATTCTTCTGGTATAAATTCATCAATTTCTTTTTGCCTATCTACAATTAGTTTAAGGGCAACTGATTGAACACGACCTGCAGACAGTCCTGATTTTACCCTCTTCCACAAGATTGGGCTTATCTCATAACCTACTATCCTATCCATGACCCTCCTTGCTTGTTGGGCATCGACTAGGTTTTTATCAATCTTTCTTGGTTTTTTCATGGCAGCTAGGACATTATTTTTGGTGATTTCGTGAAATTCCACCCTATTATTTTCATTTGGATCAAGGTCTAGAAGATATTCTAAGTGCCAAGAAATAGCTTCACCTTCCCTATCAGGGTCTGTTGCCAGATAAACCTTGTCAGCAGTTTTCGCTTCTTTTTTAAGCTCATTAATAGTTTTCGCCCTGCCCCTCACCTTTATGTATTCAGGCTCAAAATTATTTTCTATATCAACTCCAAACTTGCTCTTAGGTAGGTCTCTAAGGTGGCCAACTGTTGCCTTTACCTTGTAGTTTCTGCCTAGCATTTTTGAAATTGACCTAGCCTTGGTAGGCGACTCCACTATTACTAGATTTTTAGCCAAAGTCTCACTCCTTTATTGTAAACTCATTGTTTCCGATATTCTCAATTATATTCTTAAGTTCTAAGCTTGTTAAAATAAAATTTATTACATCAATTTCAAAATCCAAATTGAGTGCCAAGTCATCAGCACTGGTATTTGGATTATTCTCAATATATCTTACTACACTAGCTTCGTCTTTATCAAGTGCACTATAATCAATCACCTTTTTTTCAACCTTCTTATCAAGCAGATAATCTAGTTCTTCTAGGATGTCTTCGGCGCACAAGATTAATTTTGATCCGTCTTGGATAAGCTTATTTGTCCCCTTGGAATAAATAGAATTGATGTTGCCGGGCACAGCAAAGACTTCCTTGCCCTGGTCTAAGGCACACCTGGTTGTAATCATAGTTCCAGACTTTTCTTTCGCTTCTATAACCACAGTTGCCAGACTAATTCCAGAAATAATCCTATTTCTCCTAGGAAAATTATAGCCAATCGGAGGTGTCTCTAGAGGAAATTCTGATAAAATCAGCCCATCTTCCTCGATTTTTTCATACAAAAACTTATTTGCTATTGGATAAACTTGGTCAATCCCACAACCGATTACTCCTATAGTCCTACCACCAACATCAAGTGTCGCCTTGTGACACATAGCATCAATTCCATAAGCAAGGCCAGAAACAGTTGTAAGACCCGCGCTAGCAATAGAACCTGCCAAATTTTTGCAAGCCCACTTACCGTAGTCGGTGCACTTTCTTGCCCCAACAAAGGCTATAGACTGGCTGTCACGACCATGGTCAAGCCTTCCCTTGTAGTACAAAACTGCTGGTCTATCATCGATGTATTTTAAATTTTCAGGATAGGATTCATCAAGAATTGTTACAAAGTCCACACCAAGCCTAGCGACTTTTTCCCTATAGGTTTTAAAATCCTCGAGACTTTTGGGACTAAAAATCCTTTCATAGTTTGCATCATTAAGGAAAGAATAATCAACTCTTGTCAGCTCAAAAAAATTTTCAAGACCCGTATTATCAAAAATATCTAGGATAGTCCTGTTGTTTATATTTATGTAATTTAAGTATAATAAAATTTCTCTCTTATCCATATCAAAAAGCATTTTCTATATAATTTATTTTTCTTGTGTCTAGGTAAACTTCGCTAACATCAAAGCTCATCAAAAAATCAGTCATATCATTTTCCACTAGATAGGCCTGGCTAGCCCTTCTTATCCTTTGCTGCTTATAAAAATCTACCGCCTCTGCCGCATAGGCAAAATCATCTGATTTACGAGTCTTAACTTCAACAAAGGCTATCAAGTCGCCCTTAATGGCTATCACATCTATCTCTCCAAAGGGTTTGGAATAATTTCTATCTAGGATTCTGTAGCCTTTTTTCTCTAGGTACGAGGCTGTGAGCTCTTCACCAAAATCCCCAATTTCTCTTTTTCGTGTCATATAAATGATAACTGCCTTTCGTGAAATTTCCTCAAAAAACTTTGTCTATGAATAGGAGTTTCTCCATGCTGTTCGAGTCCTTGATAATGAGCCTTTGTTCCATAGCCAAAATTTGTTTCAAAACCATAACCCGGATAAATTTTTGAAAAATTAATCATTATATCATCTCGTCTAACTTTTGCTAAAATCGATGCACATGAAATAGCATATTCATTTAGGTCACCCTTCACAATATTTAGTTGGGGAAGGTCTGTGTCAATCCTTTCTGCATCTATTAGTACAATATCTGGACGTATTTCAAGATGGTCGAGGGCTTCTTTCATAGCGCCCAGGGTCGCCTGTCTAATATTGATTAGGTCAATCTTTCTGGAATTTGCAAAACCATAGGAAACTGCTAGGGCATCTGCCAAAATTTTTTCCTTCAAAACCAGCATCTTCTTTCGACTCAGCTTTTTAGAATCAGTAACTCCCTCTATGTGGGAATCCTTTTTCATAATGACTGCACAAGTTACAACTGGACCTGCTAGAGGACCTCTTCCTACCTCGTCAATTCCCGCAATATGATCGTATTTTTCGTATATTTCTTTTTTTATTTGGTCATTATAATCAGAATATTTCATAGTTTCTCTAGGGTAATTCTTCCAAGCTTGCCTGTCCTAAAATCGTTAAGTATGATACTTGCTGTCCTCGTATAATCAAAATCTCCACCAGCAATAATTGCCCCACGCTTTTTTGCAATAGCTTCATAAATATCAATAGCTTCCGCACTTGGGTCTACCCCATATCTTTCCTTTAGGTTTTCTGGATATTCCTTTGCTATTTCTTTTAAAAAATAAAGGGTAAGATCTTCTATATTTAGGATTTCATCCTTAATGGCGTTGGTAAAAGATAGATGTAGGCCAGTCCTATCATCAAATTTTGGCCAAAGGACACCTGGAGTATCCAATAATTGCAGATTAGAATTAGTTTTAATCCACTGTTTGGTTTGAGTGACCCCTGGACGGTTGCCAACTCTCGCTCCCTTCCTTTGGGCAACATTATTTATAAAAGTAGACTTGCCAGAATTTGGCACGCCAACAATCATCATCCTGATTAGAGGGTTATCAATTTCTTTTTCCTCGTGTTTTTTAAACTTATCTGCCAAAATTTCCCTGGCTATATCGTAAATTTTGCCCACATTGATTCTCTCTTTAGAGTTCATAGGCAAAGCCACAATTCCATCGCTTTTAAACTTATTAATCCACTTTTGATTTTCTTTTGGATCTGAAAGATCTACCTTATTCATAATAATGAGCCTTGGCTTATCCCCCAAAATATCATCAAGCATTGGATTTCTCGAAGATTCTGGAATCCTCGCATCTATAATCTCTAAAACTATGTCAACCAGCTTTAGGTTTTTTTCTATATCTTCCTTGGTCTTTTTCATATGACCAGGAAACCAATTTATATTAAGTGCCATATCTATCTCCTAACTTACCTACTATTATACATAAATAATTGAAAAAATAAAAATTATAAATTTATGGATTCAAAAATGCCTTAAAGTTTCCTTTAAGGCATTTGTTATTTTAGTAATTTTTTATCAGTTTTTACTTCGCAAGCTTTGCTTGCTCGAAAACTGTGAAAATCGAAAAAAACATCGCTTACGATGTTTTTTTCTACCATTAATAGTTTGTTTTTTCTTTAACTTTAGCAGCCTTACCTTGACGTTCTCTTAGGTAGCTTAGTTTAGCTCTTCTTACCTTACCACGTCTGGTTACTACTAATTTTTCTATTCTTGGGTTGTGGTATAGGAAAGTTCTTTCTACACCTACACCATAAGAAATTCTTCTTAGGGTAAAGGTCTTGCCTACTCCACCTTCACTGATGTAAATTACAGTTCCTTCAAAGTCTTGAAGTCTTGTCTTGTCGCCTTCTTTGATTCTGTAGCTTACTCTTACAGTATCACCTACATTAAAGTCAAAGTTATCTTGACGTAGGTTTTCACTTTCTATTTTTTTGATTAAATCCATCTTTGCTCTCCTCTCGTAAGTACTTTTCGTATAAGTCTGGTCTTACTCTTTTTGTTTTTTCTATTGCATTTTTCTTATTCCAAGCTGCGATTTTTTTGTGGTCTCCACTTACAAGTTCGCTTGGTACATGGTAGCCATTAAATACTCTTGGCTTGGTGTATTCATCTTGTTGCAACAATATATTATAGTGAGAATCTGTTGTTAATGACTCTTCTTTGCCTACAACTCCGTCTATGAATCTTGCCATGGAGTCTATTAAGACCATGGCTGGGATTTCGCCACCTGTTAGGACATAGTCGCCTATGGATATTTCATAGTCTACATAGTGGTTGGTTATTCTAGCGTCGATGCCTTCATAATGACCGCATATTATTATCAAATGTTCAATACTTGCAAAGTCGATTGCTAACTTCTGATCTAAAACTTTTCCTGTAGCCGACATAAAGGCTACTTTTGACTTGGCTGTTTTGACTGATAATAGGGCGTCATATATTACTTGAGGTCTGATTAGCATGCCGGCTGCCCCGCCGTATACTGTATCGTCGACGTGATTGTGCTTGTTGTTTGCAAAATCTCTCATGTCCACTATTTCGAGTTCTAGTTTTTTATTTTCGATTGCCCTGCCTATTACTCCATAAGTCCTTAAAAATTCAAAGGATTCAGGAAACAAGGTCAGGAGTGTTACCTTATTCATAGTCACTAAAATTTTCTACTTCAATTATTTTTTCTTCAGTATCAATTTTTTTGATTGTATTTTTGATAGCTGGAAGTAATACTTCGCTCCTATCAGTTTTTATAACGTATACGTCATTGGGATATACACCTGTGATTACATCTACGATTTCACCTACTTTTTGCCCATTTGAGATGACTTTCAGACCCATTAGGTCTTTTATGTAGACTTCATCTTCAGCTAGTTTTCCCAAATCTTTTTCGTCTATTGTTAAATCTTTGCCCACGAATTTAAGGATATCGTTGATATTATCATATTCTTCAAAGCCTAAGACCAACATAGCTTTTTGCTTGTAAGCTCTTTTTATGGTGACAATTTCGTCATCAATAAAAAGTTTTGCTCCAATTTTAAATCTATCTTCATTGTCGCTTAGACTTTTTACTTTTACTTCTCCCCTAATTCCTTGGGTTTTTACAATCTCTCCTACTGAGATTCTCATATTTTTATGTTTACCTTAACATTTTCCTTTATAGCTGCACTTCTTGCGATAGTTCTGATGGAGTTTATGATATTGCCTCTAACTCCTATTACCCTACCCTTATCTTCTTCAGCAACTTTAATTAAGATGTTAACCTCGCTGCCTTCGCGATTTTCTACAATTTCTACAGCTTCTTTGTCTGTTACTAATTCTTTAACGATTAATTCTACTAATTCTTTCATAATTATGCTAATACATCATTGTCTTTGAATAGCTTTTCTACAATAGATGTTGGTTGAGCACCGTTTTTAATCCATTGTTTAGCTTTTTCGTTGTCAACTCTAAATACTTTTGGTTCAGAAACTGGGTTATAATAACCAATTTCTTCAATAAATCTACCATCTCTAGCTCTTCTAGAGTCTGCTACTACCACTCTGTAGAATGGTTTTTTCTTTTGTCCTAATCTTTTTAATCTAATTTTTACTGCCATTTTTTCCTCCTTATTTTTTAAAAGAAAGGCATCTTTGGAAAGCCTCTGCCTCTTTTTCCTTTTTTCTGTAGTCCGCTCATCTTTTTCATCATTTTTTTAAGCTCTTTAAATTGTTTTAATAGCTTATTAAGTTCGCGAACATCTACCCCAGAACCGTTTGAAATCCTGGTTTTTCTGCTGTTGCCAATAATTTCAGGCTTGTCTCTTTCTTCCTTAGTCATCGAATTAATTAGGGCTTCAATCTTATCAAAGCCGGCATCATCCACATTGACACCCTTGAGCATTTTTGAATTTACACCCGGTATCATAGCTAGCAAGTCTTCAAGAGGTCCCATATTTCTAATCTGTTGGATTTGTTCCATAAAATCATCCAGACTATAGGTTTGCTCCCTCATCTTTGCTTCTAATTTTTTAGCATTCTCTAAGGAAAATTGCTCTTCAGCCTTCTCTATTAGCGAAAGTACATCACCCATTCCAAGGATCCTACTTGCCATCCTGTCTGGATAGAAAGGCTCTAAATCGTCAAGTTTTTCGCCTACACCTATAAATTTGATAGGCTTACCTACAACTTGTCTAATTGAAAGTGCCGCTCCACCTCTTGCATCACCATCTAGTTTTGTGAGTATTACACCAGTTATGTCTAGGTAGTCATCAAAGGATTTTGCCACATTTACTGCTTCTTGACCAGTCATAGCATCCACAACCAAGAGGATTTCGTCAGGTTTTACTACTTCTTTGATAGCCTTAAGCTCATCCATGAGATCAGTATCTATCTGAAGCCTACCTGCTGTATCGAGGATTACTGTATCATAATTATTAATCCTTGCGTAATCCTTGGCCTCTTTGGCAATTTTTATAGGATCTTCCTTGCCCTTCTCAAATACAAAGGTATTTGCTTGCTTACCTACGACCTTCAATTGTTCAATGGCTGCAGGTCTATAAATATCAAGGGCTGCTAACATAGGATTTCTATTTTCCTTTTGTAGCATTTTTACAAGTTTACCAGAATGAGTAGTTTTACCTGAACCTTGAAGACCTACCATCATCACCATATGTGGTGTACCACCTCTTAAAGCAAGTTTTGAGTTTTCCTTGCCCATAAGGCTGGTCAATTCTTCATTTACGATTTTAACTACCATCTGTCCTGGAGAAAGTGAATTCATCACTTCAGTGCCGAGTGATCTTTCCTTAATAGTCTTGACAAAGTCTTTTACAACCTTGTAATTAACATCCGCCTCAAGAAGTGATAGTCTTATCTCCCTCATAGCGTTGTCAATATCTTTTTCGTTTAATTTTCCTTTTCCCGTTAGTTTTCCAAGGGCTTCTTGGAGTCTATCCGAAAGGCTCTCAAAAACCATATTTGCTCCTAAATCTGTTCAATAATTTCTGTTAATCTTTCAATTGCTTCTTTATTATTTGAACTTTCAATCAGCTCTCTTATTTCATAAAGAGAAGCCTTAAGTTCAGTCTTGCTTTTTAGTAAAGAAAGCTCATTTTCAAACTCAAATAATTTATCCACACTCCTATTAATCATATCTGAAATTGCCTGTTTGCTCTTACCGTCACTGTCAGCAATCTCCTGAAGGGATAAATCTTCGTTGTAATAGCAATTTATAACATCTCTTTGTTTGTCATTTAGAAGTGGGCCATACATATCGTATAGCTGGGCTATTTTTACTATTTTCTCCATCATATCACCTGTCAATATTTTTACTTGACTCCTGTATTATACACGCCTTGCCTAAGCATGTCAAGAATTTTTCTTGACCCAAAATATTTTTCCCTAATGGTTGTGAAATAAAATTTTTTCCATAAAAAAGAGCAGCTAAGATTAGCTGCCCTTATTTTTTTATGGAAGATTGAAAAATGGATTTGATTTTTCTTCTTTATTTTCCATAGATTTGTTTGGTGTTGCTGACTTATATTCGTCTACATTTGATGAATCAACTGTAAATTTAAAGTCAACTTCTTTTTCCTTTCCATCTCTTTCAATTGTTAATTTAACTGTATCACCAAGGTTGTAGGCTAGTAGTAATTTCTTTAAGGCTCCCATATCCTTAACAGGTTTTCCGTCGATTGCTGTAATTATATCGCCTTCCTTGATAGTTTTTTCATCAGTAAATACGCTTACTACATAAATACCACTCTTAGCCTTAATGTTATCTTTTAGGTATTGTAATTGCCTTAGGTAGTCCAAAGATTGACCGGTTATGCCAAGGTAAACTGAATCAAATTTACCTTTTTCTCTTATCTTTTCTATAACTGGTTTTACAGTATTAATTGGAATTGCAAAACCAATTCCATCGCTATTACCAGCCTTGGCAGTGTTAATACCAATTAGCTCACCCTTTGAGTTTAGTAGAGCCCCACCTGAATTACCAGAGTTTATAGCTGCGTCAGTTTGCATCAAACCGTCCATCTGTACACCAGTATTAAAGGAAACTGACCTATTAAGACCAGATATTATACCAGATGTTACAGTAGATTGGAGTTGGAAACCAAGAGGATTACCAATAGCAACAACCCTATCACCAACGCCAATCTTATCAGAATCACCAAGGTCAATTGCCTTTAAATTTTTGTTATTTTTATCAACCTTAATTATAGCAAGATCCAATGATGCATCGTTCCAAACTAATTTAGCTGGAGCTGTTTCTCCATTGTTAAATAAGACATTAATCTCCTTAGCTTCACCATCACTAACAACGTGGGAATTTGTCACAATGTAGCCATCTTCACTTACTATAGATCCTGAACCAATTCCTTCAACATAGCCTGATTGAGGGCCAAAGAATGATTGTCTAGTCACCTTGGAAACTGTATTGATACCAACGACAGAATCAATTGACTTTTTAACCACAACTGACTCCATAGACTCATTTTCTTTAACTTCTATTGGCTTGGTATTTTCTTGCCTTGTTTCTATTTGACTTGTATTTTTACTTACTTCTTTATTGTTTGAATTAACACCTGCTAGTAGGAAATATACTATAAATCCACCAACAATAGCGCCAATTAAAGCAGCAGCAAAAGATGAAAATCTTCCACTATCTTTTTTATAACTTCTATTATTCATATTCTCCTCCTACAAAATAATATATACCCTTTTTGTGGACAAACAATGGAAAAATAATTAAGTTCATATAAAGTCTACAAAAAAACTGATTCCCCACTTATATATAATAAGTTAAGGAACCAGTCCATAAATTAAAGTTTTATTTTTTCTAAAACTGCTTCAGATCTCTTGATGATATCATCAGCTTTTTTGATTAAATTATCTAGTTTATCCCTTACAGGTGCGACAGTCTTAGGAGCAATTGCAATTAGATTTTCTGCTGATTTTTTAGCAGTTTTATTGGCTTCGATAGATTTTTTTAGCTCTTCAATTTGCTCTTCCTTACTTAGTGGTTTGCGTTTATTTTCTTCTTTCTTAATATTCTTAACAACTTTCTTGCCCTTATTCCTAGAATTGTTTAATTTCTGTGCTTCACTGACAAGCTTCTTCATATATGATTCTGTGTCAGTTCCATTAATTTCATCAATATACTTTTTAGCTTCTTCGCTAGTTAGGTTTGAAAAAGAATTTATTTTAGGTAAATATTTATTCCTTGTTGCATAGAGTTTATTATCTTCTTCATTATCAAATTTTAGAGGTTGTTCCAGCTTATCAACTGGGACTATCAACCTATAATACCATTTACCCAAAAATGCACTTAGAATATATGATTCTTTGTTTGCATCCTTTTCTAAAGCATTATATGCTGCTTCTGCTGCCTCTTTCCTTGACTTAAAAGGACCAAACTCATCTCCTTCCAATACTCCATCCTTAATTGTATAAAAAGCGTAGGCCTCGTTTCTTGTGCCAGCAATCAAACCAGTAAATGCAGTTGCAAAAATTAAAGCAGTTGCAAATTTCTTTTTGATTTTCATATCAGACTCCTTTTTTCTATAATATACTTTACTAGGTTAATTAATTCAATAATAATGCATAGTATAAAACATTTGGTAACTAGGCTAGAACCAATTAAATTAGATAAAATATTTCTTCCTTCAATTTCTTATTTTACCTTATCAATATAGGCCCCGTAACCTTCTTCCTCCATCTTGTCCAGAGGAATAAATCTCAAAGCTGCCCCATTTATGCAATACCTTGCCCCACCCTTTTCCTTTGGTCCGTCATTAAATACATGGCCTAAGTGAGAATCTCCTTTTTTGCTCCTTACTTCCACTCTTTCCATGCCACGTGTATTATCAGTCTTATAATTAATACCCGCATCAATTGGCTTAGTAAAAGAAGGCCAACCACAGCCTGCATCGTACTTATCACGTGAGGAAAAAAGTGGCTCTCCAGATACGACATCGACATAAATACCTGGTTCGTCAAAATCATCATATTTTGATGAAAAAGCCCTCTCAGTTTCATTTTCCTGCGTAACCTTATACTCTTCTTCTGTTAATTTTTTCTTAAGTTCCTTCTTGTTTTTATCGATTTTTCTTGTTTCTAAGGGTTTTTCAGCTAGAGAAATATTGATATGGCAATAACCTCCTGGATTCTTATCTAAATAGTCTTGGTGATACTCTTCTGCCAAAACAAAATTTTTCAATGGTTCGACTTCGACTGCAATTTTATCCTTATGTTTTTCTTGCACTTGTCTAATAATCTCATCAATAACAAGTTTGTCATTTTCATTTGTGTAATAAATTCCAGTCCTATATTGCCTTCCAGCATCATTACCTTGCTTATTTACAGATGTTGGATCTATGATCCTAAAATAATACTCTATTATATCTTGTAAAGATACCTTATCTTGATTATAGCTAATCTTGACAGTCTCACTATGGTCAGTTTTGCTGATTTTTTCATAGGATGTCTCATCTGTTTTTCCATTAGCATAGCCAACACTAGTATCAAGGACACCTGGGATTTTCTTAAAATATCCCTCAACACCCCAAAAACATCCACCAGCTAAGTATATTTCCCCCTTATTTTTAACACTTGATAGATTACTCACACCAGTTTCTGTCTTTTGTATAATAGAAGGCTTACTATAGTTGTTTATAATTAATTTAAAACCTATAATGAACAATATTAAAAACAATATTGAAATTAACAATTTTTGCGTTTTCATTTTTTTACCTCTTTACATTTTTAGGTGATTTTACCTCATTAAAGGGAATAATCTAGAAAATTTCTATTAAATTTACATAAAGTCTAATTACATATAATCATTTTTAATAAATAAGATGATAGGGGTAAAAATTTATTCTAATGCTACAAATTGTCTAATAAAAAATAAAATAAAAAAAAGAAAGCCCAAACAAAGCTTTCTATAATTAATGGCGCGTCATTGAAGATTCGAACTCCAGGCCTTCTGGTCCGTAGCCAGACGCTCTATCCAGCTGAGCTAATGACGCATAAAGATTAATTACCTTATTAGTATATCTTATTTTTATAAACTAGTCAAATAAGACCAATGATATTAAATTAAAAAAGCTTGCTAAGCAAGCTAAAAATGGAGCGGATGACGAGATTCGAACTCGCGACCCTCGCCTTGGCAAGGCGATGCTCTACCACTGAGCCACATCCGCATATCGAGCTATAGCTCGAAAGCTAAACAAATATAAAGATTGTGGAGCTGATGATAGGAATTGAACCCACAACCTACTGATTACAAGTCAGTTGCTCTACCAATTGAGCTACATCAGCCCGAAAAAGGTTAATTAGAAAGGAGAAAAAATCCTTTCTTATTTTAAGCAAAATCCCAATTGCTTAAAAAACAAAAATCTATTGGCGACCTGGATGAAAATCGAACCCAGTCCCTTGTAGGGTTTCAAATCGTAAGATTTGAAATCTTCGCGACGAACGTAGTGAGTCCGAAGAACTCTCCGCCGTAACGGCGGACCTAGAACGAAGTCACATCTAGATTATTATTTAGATTGGCGACCTGGATGGGAATCGAACCCACGACCTCCGCCGTGACAGGGCGGCATTCTAACCAGCTGAACTACCAGGCCATAATCAAGGATTAAATAATCCCCAAAAAATATATTAATTATAAATGGTGGAAGTAACAGGGCTCGAACCTGTGACCCCCTGCTTGTAAGGCAGATGCTCTCCCAACTGAGCTATACTTCCATAAACTCGCAACTTGCGAGAAATGCCAATAGGCTAACTGGTGACCCTACCGGGATTCGAACCCGGGATACCACCGTGAAAGGGTGGTGTCTTAACCGCTTGACCATAGGGCCTAATTTAAAATGTTTCTTGATATTATATTTTACGATTCATAATGTTTAAGCTTCGCTTAAAGTGTCTTTGTCGACTTCGTCGACATCTGACCTACCAGCAATTTGCTCCGCAAATTGGGTTAGGATCATAAACCATTTGGCCATAGGGCCTCAATTCTAATATTATATATTAAGATTTTTCAACAAATTAATACCATAGGCTATATAGTCTATGGTCAATTTGGTGACTCCACCGGGATTCGAACCCGGGAAACCAGCGTGAGAGGCTGGTGTCTTAACCGCTTGACCATGGAGCCATATAGCTCCTAGGAAAAATAAGCTAAGAGCTTATAAAAAAATGGTAGCGAAGAAGAGACTTGAACTCTTGACACTCCGGGTATGAACCGAATGCTCTAGCCAACTGAGCTACTTCGCCATAATAAAAATTTGGTTGCGGGAGTAGGATTTGAACCTACGACCTCCGGGTTATGAGCCCGACGAGCTACCAAACTGCTCTATCCCGCGACAATCGCTTTTCTTGGCGCTCAGGGTGGGACTCGAACCCACAACCTACCGGTTAACAGCCGGGTGCTCCAC